>JAEZPW010000053.1 GCA_023441255.1 Acidobacteriota bacterium | reverse complement strand
AGGCTGCCGTTGACCTGGCTCGACTGGCTGGCCTGATTCCGGCCGGCGTGATCTGCGAAATCATGAACGAGGACGGCACCATGTCTAGGGTGCCCGACCTCATCAAGTTCTGCCAGCAGCATGATCTCAAGATGCTGACCGTCGCTGAACTTATCCGATATCGCATGCACCATGAGCGCTACGTTCACCGCGTCGGAGAGAGCGTGGTTCCCACCCGCCAGGGCGATTTCCGGATGGTCGCCTACGAATCGGAGATCGATGGCGAGTCGCACATCGCGCTGGTAAAAGGCGATCTCCAAGCCGCCGGTCGCCCCGTGGCCGTCCGAATGCACTCGCATTGCCTCGTCGGCGATGTGTTCGCTGCAAGTTCCTGTGACTGCCACTCGAACATTCGGCAGTCGTTGCAGTACATAGCGGATGAGGGTGTTGGCGCGCTGATCTATCTGCACCATCGTTCCTCTGCCTTCTCGGTCGAGAAAATCGACAATACCGACGTACTGTCCTTCCATCGCGACCTTCGTGACCCGGAGCACCCCGATTCCAAACGCAAGACGCAACGTGATGTCGGCATCGGGGCACAGATTCTCCTCGACCTCGGTCTCACGAAGATCCGGATCCTGACGAACCATCCTCGAAAAGTGGCGGCACTCGAGGGATTCGGTATCGACATCGTCGAGCAGATTCCCATACCGCCGGCCTTTGGCAGGGTTACTGATGTGGTGGCGAAAAAGGCCGCAGAAGATTAGCCGGGCTGTTGCCGGCAGTCACATCGAGACCGCAGCAGTCCCACACTCCAATTTGCGGCAAGCCGCTAGCTGCTTTTTCGTGGAACTATCTCGCTGTCTCGCAGGAAAAACTGCGCCGAGCATTGGTCGGACCCGCAGATGATCGGCAACAAACCGGCAACCTGCTTTCGAGTGATGAGTCCGAGCGTGCCGCAACCAGGACAGGACAGCACCGCCCAATAGGGGTCGATATCCTCCCCCTCCTCCCCTGCATTTTCCAACACGAAGAGCGTGCCGGGGTACATCTGCTCGGGAATCCACTCGTTCAGTATGTTGAGTTCTGCGACCATGGTCACCTCCGTCCGATGAACAAGCGTTGCATCCGGCGGTTCACTGCACAACCTTACGGCGGTCCAATGCCGAAGGCGTTTGCCCGGCACGCGCGACGGGGCGTCGCAACGGTGCCGAACCAGTCTTTTGCTTCCGATTCCTTCTGTTTTCAGCTCCCGGGGGCGTGGGACTGGGTTGTCGCAATGCGCGCAGATCGGCCTGTACCTGCCGCACCGTGTCGCTCAGGCAAACCGTCAGCATCGGCTGTCGGCAGTTCTTCAGGATGTCCACGATTTGCTGAGGGGAAGTCTCAAGATAGATGTGCGTGCCGTCAGTCAAGAGGTGGTATTCGGACCCTGCTGTAACCGTCTCAACAAGGCGCTTGTTGAACTCCTTCTGCAGAAACGTCATCACCTTGCGAACACGCTGCAGGGAAAACCCGCGCCGCCGAAGATCACAGATCACTGCCACTTCGGCCACATCATCCATCGCGTACAGGCGCTTGTGCCCTTCCCTTGCCGGCACAACGATACCCCGCTCATCCCACCACTGCAGTTGCCGAGGCGTGATGCCGGTCAGTGCCACAACATCACGGGATGTGAACCGTTGCTCCATGCCGTCCCACGACCGACGAGCCGGTCCAAGAATGTTTGAAACATTTTGGCACCGAAATGTTGGATGTCAAGTACAACCCAGAACTCGTTCAGCATTTTTTGTCATGGAGATTCTCGGAACGCAGAAGGGGATCTTGTAACCGCAAACTAGGTGACAGACGCTGCGTTCCGTTCAGTCGGATCCGCCCCCGACGAAGTGCACGATCTCGAGCCGGTCGCCGTCCTTCAAAGCCGTGGTGGGCCAGTCACGTCGCGGCACGATGTTTCGGTTCAATTCGACGGCCAGGCGATCGGGCTTCGCCCCGAGCTTTTCGACCAAGTCCGCGACATTTGCGAGTTCAGGAAAATCCTTGTCTTCCCCGTTTATGTGCAGGCGCATGGGAAGAACATAAATGAACGCGAACAGATTGCACAACGGCGGAGCAAAGAGGCGAGACGAAGAGCCGCGTCAGCCGCGCTGCAGACGGAACTTTCGAGTCAGCGATCCCTCTCCGGCGATGACCCTTAGGAGAACGGTGCAGCAGCTTCCAGACGACAGGGCACCGTCGAGATGATACACAAGTTCTGCCTCGCCTTGAGAATCCGACGTGCACTCAGCATAAACAGGGCCTGCCCCAGCGCCATCAAGCCGGGCAATCAGCCGAGCGCCCGTCAGGCTGTCCACACCGCGCCTGACGAGGAAACGCATGCGCGCGCCAGACTGCTCCCAGACAAGGCCATCCGGCAACCATTCCAGGGTTAGCTTTTCCGGTTGCGCCAGAGCGGCAGCGGCTGCCTCAGTTGTAGCGGCCCTTTCGACATTCGCAGGGCCAGCGGCCGGAGCCGCCGCTGCGGCACCTTCGTCGTTGAGCAGTGTCTCCAGACGGCCTTCGCGAATGCTGTTCACCACTCGCCTGTGCTGCTGAGTCACAAGCTGGTGTATATAGTCCTCACCGAACTCGGAGGAATGGGCCTGCTCGGCATAGGAAACCGTGTGCTTCCCTATACATCGCCCACGAACGAAGATCGCGCTTTGCATTACGAACTCGTTTGCGCGAGCCTCAGTCTGGACGTGGAACACGGTATTACCGTGCCGGATATCCGTATTGAAGCCGAATATGGTCACGAGCTGCGAACGGACGTCGCCTCCCCGATCCGCAATTCGGACAGGGTCTGGCGTCAAAGTTAATGTATAGACTTTAGCCCTTTCTTCGTTAACGGCAAGTGACCAAAGTGTTACCGCAGCACCCTATGCTGCAAGATCTCGCAGCTCCGGAGGCAAGCTGATATCCGTGATCCTTGCGTGTCCCGTCTGGTTGAGTTCATCGAGGAGCTTCGCGACTTCTTTGGCATCCCGGTTCAGGTGTTTTTTCAGGAACTCCGTCAGCTCCTGTTCACCGAACAAGCGACGAATTCGATTTCCCGGTGGCGCGGCGCTGTCCTCCGCGGTGAACGCCAGGTCGTATACGCCCGATTTATCGAGCTCATGAAAGTTGCGAACGATGTGCAAAATGCCACGTTGAGCCATGGCCTGTTTGATGCGGCACCCATTGTGCCTGCCTCCGTCGCCCAAATGCGCCGAGCAGCACGGCTGCTGATAACGCGACGTTCGCACATGAAAAAGGGCCGCCCCACTGGGCGACCCTTGCTTTCCCGGTATAAAGTCTGCCTATTCCAGCACCTGCCGGTTGTGGTTCCTGTCCATGCTGCTGGACGGAGTGACCGTGAGCGGACTTTGGAGAGTGAAGACCAGCACCTGCTCGGTGTCGAACTTCACCTGTTCGCCCTTGTGGGCCGCTGTCGCGCCGGCTCCGGCGCCGCCGCCCACGGTGGCCCCGATCGCGGCACCCTTACCGCCGCCCGCCAGGCCGCCAATTATGGCTCCTATCGCGGCACCAGCGCCCGTGCGCTTCGCCGTGGTAGCGCCACGCGAGGTCCCTTCGCGCGAGTACTGGTTCGTGTGCAGACTGTACGTTCTTCCGTTATAGCTGATCTTCGTCAGTTCCACTGCAAGAGCCGACTTTCCGGCAAATCGACCGGCGCTCTTCGCGTCTACTACCCGCCCCGACACGTCCGCGCCCGTGGGTACCACCACGTTGTCGTCCACTACGATTGGCGAATCCAGCGATGCCCGGAATGCCTGCCCAGCCTGCGCCGTCTCTGAATCGATGGCATCGATCAGTCGGATTGAGAAGGTCGTTCCATCCGGAATGGTGACCTTGACCGGAACCGGAGGAGGTGGAGGCACGGACGGCGCCGGGTCCATGGCCGGGGCCGGAGCAGCGGCAGCAGTCTGCGCCGGTTCCGGCTGTGAGAATGAGCCGTTATTGTGGAATGAACTGGGTTTACGCTGATTTGAAGAGTTGCTCGCCCGCTCATGTGTGCTGCGCCGGGCTGCCGCCGGGGCAGGGCTCGATTCGCTCTCTTGCGC
>JAEZPW010000416.1 GCA_023441255.1 Acidobacteriota bacterium | reverse complement strand
CCACTGAACCACGCCGAGATCAAGAACATCGAATCCATCGCCATTGACCCTCGTGACCCTAACGTGGTTTACGCAGGCACCTGGCACCTGGCGTGGAAGACCAACGATGGCGGCGCTAACTGGCATTCCATCAAAAACGGCGTCATCGACGATTCCGACGTGTTTTCGATCATCGTCGACCATCAGAATTCCTCGACGGTGTACCTGAGCGCATGCTCAGGCATTTACAAGAGCGATGCCGCAGGCGAACTGTTTCACAAGGTGCAGGGAATGCCATTCTCCGCTCGCCGGACGCGCGTTCTGCAGCAGGATCCGAACAGCGTCAACGTGGTCTATGCCGGAACCACGGAAGGGCTTTGGAGAACCATCGATGCCGGCAAGACCTGGAAACGCATTACGGGACCGAACATCATCGTCAACGACGTGATGGTCGACCCGCGCAACTCAGATCGCATTCTCATCGCAACTGACCGCAGCGGTGTTCTCGCCAGCAGCGACGGCGGGCAGAGCTTCACGGCTTCGAACCGCGGCTTCGCGCATCGGCAGGTTTCGTCCGTGCTGGTCGACCGCAAGGATCCAAGCACGATTTACGCGGGTCTGGTGAACGACAAGGAATTCGGCGGAGCTTTCGAGTCGCGCAACAGCGGCAGCGACTGGCGGCAGATCACCGACGGTCTTGCCGGTAAGGACATCTTCACGCTCGCGCAGGCCAGTGATGGCTTGCTTGTAGCGGGCACGAATAAGGGCGTATACGTGCGCGGTACCGGCGACAGCGCCTGGCGATCTGCAAACGTCGTCGTTACTGAAAAACAAATAAAGGTTCCGGCCAAGACTAAGAAGGGGAAGCCGACCTATCGCACCCAGTATGTGAAATCCGAACTGAACGCCCGAGTGTCGCAGCTGTTCATTGATGGCGTTTGGTACGCCGCTACTTCTGCGGGTCTCTACACGTCGAAGGACGATGGGCGCACGTGGCGGGCTGTGGACGTGAATGTGAAGGGCCGCGATTTCGTTGCGGTGGACGCAACTGAGGATTTGGTTGCCGCTGCCACATTCAACTCGCTGGCAATCTCTCGCGACAACGGAAATTCGTGGACACCGATCCACCTCCCGACTTGGGTCAGCGCCGTGTTTGACGTCGCGGTAGCGCCGAACGCGATCTGGATCTCGACCCGGGAGGGCGCTGCCAGAAGTTCTGATTCTGGCCTCACTTGGGAACACGTGCTCCAGGGGCTTCCTGCCAGGGACCTCGCTTCGATCAAATGGGACGCGGCGGGCGCACGCATGCTGGCCACAACCTTTTCAGGCGATCTCTACGAGAGCCGTAATGCGGGACAGAACTGGCGACGCTTGAATGCCGGCTGGAAGATCCGCAAGGTTTCGGCGGCACCGGGAAAACTTCTGGCAATAACGCCATTCGACGGTATCCTCATGCTGAAAGAGGATTCTTCGCGTTCGGTTGCCGCCGGTGGCGGAAACAACAGCCGTTGACGTGACACTTGCTGGTTTCGCAGAGGCTCTCCCCGCGGAGAGCCTTTTTCTTACCACACCGAGTGAATACAGCGGAGTGAAGCAGCTACTCACATCCCGCAAAAAATACACGGTCTCGTGTGCGCAACTGCCCTAAAGCATTGATTTTACGCGATGAAAAATGGCCTTTCGGGTGCTTTTTCCAGAGTGCTACTGCGTTTTTGGGGAGCTCATGAAGATATCGACTAAGCCCGTTTTAACACTTTTCTTTTCAGTTGCGATGCTGCTGATGTTTTCTACCGGATGCGGCAAAATGCCGTCGAGCGCGGACGCAGCACAACCAGCAACGGAAACGGCTGCCGACGCGTCCGGGGCAGAAGGTCTGCCGTTTGGCGGCAGGCCGGGCGGCAAAGGAAGCGTGTCAGCTGCCGAGCAGGTGGTCATACCGTCGGGAACCGTTATTCCGGTACGCCTCCAGTCTTCAGTTTCAAGCGCTACGGCACAACCTGGGCAGCACTTTGAGGCTGTCCTCGATGAACCGCTGGTTGTGAACGGTCGCACGATCGCGCCGCGTGGGACTGCCGTGGTCGGTCGCGTTGTGCAGGCGCGCAAGTCGGGACGTCTGCACAATTCCGGATATTTGCGTCTGACGCTTGCTTTCATCGCTCTCAACGGCAAGGACGTACCCGTCGAGGCCACCAGCATATCCGTGCAGGGTGCGGCGCATAAGAAACGCAATCTCGCCCTCATTGGAGGCGGCAGCGGTGCCGGTGCACTGATTGGGGGGCTGGCGGGCGGCGGAAAAGGCGCGCTCATCGGCGCTGGTGTTGGCGCGGCAGCGGGGACTGGCGGTGCGTACGCTACAGGGCAGAAGGACGTGAGTTTCAGCTCTGAGCGTCGCCTCAGCTTCCGACTGACACAGCCGGTGAAAGTGGGATAGCGTCGCGGGACGTCAGAAATCGGAGCGCCGGGTTTGTTCCCGGCGCTTTCGTTATTTGGCGAATGCACGGGCGTCAGAGCGGATCTCGTTCTTCTTTCGTTTTTGTGCAATCGAATTTCATGTTCGATTCGGCAGAAAATCATTTTCAAGACGCGTCAGGGTGCATGCGCCGGGTGATGGCTGTCTCCATTTATGGGAGCAGCTTGGCCGAATCGCGGCGTCCAGCACGACTGCGCTAAGCCCTTTGTTTCCGCACCATTTTGGGACATCTTTCCCGTTCTGGATGAACGTTTGGTCCCATTTTCGGAATACGGAGTGCGCCGCCTCCGAGGCTGCCGCCTTCGCGCTAACAAAGTCTTTCCAGTACAGAGGCTTAGGAGTTTGTTTCCAAAACGGAAAGGAGTATGCTTCTGCGCGCGAGTTTGGCCCACTTTGGGCTTGCGCGAACCAGTGGATTCATGAACGAAGCTCAGAAGCAAATGCGTGTCACCAAGCCCCGCTTGCCGGATGTGCTCCAGGCGGCGATCGAGGCATGTCCGCACGGCCTGATGCTGCGCAGCCACGACACGGTCCTCGGTTCGAATTCGGCATGGAAGCGATTGAGCGAGCAAATAGCTCAACGCAGCGGGGTTCGGGCAACGGCACCCGCCCACGAGTTGCGCGAAGTTTCATTCAAAGTGGTTTTCGAAGGAGAGCCGGTCGAGATCAGCGTGATCCAGGATGTGACCGAGCGGGCGCACCTTGAGGCACAACTCCGTGCGGCGCAGAAGCTGGAGTCCCTTGGGCGCTGGGTGAGCAGCATTGTGCACGATTTCCGGAACCTGCTCACGGCCGTAATGCTCTATTCGGACCTGGTTGCGCAGTCGACGGATCCCGGCTCCGTTGCGGCGAAGTACAACGCTGAAGTGAAACAGGCCGCGGAGCGCGGCACCGACCTTGTCGGACAACTGCTTTCATTCGCGCGCCAGCGCGCACCCGAAGTGACCGCCGTCTCTTTGAACTCGCTGCTCAACGGAGTGCGAGATGTGCTCCGGCGAATGACGGGCGAAGACATCGATCTGGTTTTCGATCTCTGCAGCCATTCCTGCCGCACACGGGTGGACGCCACGCAGATGCAGCAGGTGGTCTTCAACCTGGTCGTAAATGCACGCCAGGCAATACCAGACGGTGGACGCATTCTCATCCGCACGCAAGAAATTTCGGAGACTTCAGGCGACCACTCCCCGGCGGCTGAACCAGATGTCTGGGTGGAACTGACGGTCAGCGACGACGGGGTCGGCATGGATTCGTCCACATTGAAACGGGCTTTCGAACCGTTCTTCACCACCAAGCCGAAGGGGAAGGGCACGGGGCTGGGGCTTACCACCGTGCAGTCGATAGTGGCCCAGTATGGCGGCACCGTGGCCATAGAGAGTAGACCCGGTGAAGGCACCACAGTTCGGGTCCTATTGCGACGGGTGGATGAGCCTGCATGCGATTCGAAGGCGGAGAGCGCTGACGAGGTCCCAGGCGGAACGGAAACGGTTCTGGTCGTCGAAGACGACGCGTCTGTCCGCGCTTCCATTCGAGAGATGTTGACTCAATGTGGCTACCGCGTGCTGGACGCCTCCACCGGACTGGAAGGCATGCGGGTGGCGGAAGAGTTCGAGGGTCGAATTGATCTTTTACTCGCAGACATGGTGTTGCCCGGCTTGAGCGGTCGAGAGATTGCACGCCGAATCAAGCTTGGCAGACCGGAACTTCATATTCTTTTTATTTCGGGTTACGAACCAGATACGGCGATAGAAGGACCAGATTTATTCTCCAAACCTTTTTCCAAGCAGGCACTTGCGCAAAAGGTGCGTGAAGTGCTGGATTCCAGCGGGCCCGGACTCAGCCGGGCATTTAATTAAAGGCTCCGGGGCGGACTCCGGGGAGGTGTCATATGGTTGCAGTCATGGAACCTTCAGGCATTACTCATCAGGTGGGTGCGGCGAACCTGCTCGTAGTGGATGACGAACGTGCCATTCGCGAGGGGTGTCGCGATGCGGCTCAGTCATTGGGTTTCAACGCATATGCTGCTGAGAGCGCCGAGAGTGCCTACCGCGTGCTGGACGCCCACAGCATTGACGTCGTTTTACTAGATCTTAAACTGCCGGGCGCGAGCGGACTGGAAGCTCTTCGTCAGATCAAGAGCCGGCGTCCGGAAGCGATCGTGGTCATCATAACCGGATATGCAAGCGTTCATTCCGCGGTTCAGGCTATGAAGTTTGGAGCCTACGACTACATCACCAAACCTTTCAGTCTGCATGAGCTGAAGATGCTGCTGGAGCATATCGGCGACGAACTCAAAAACAACACCGAGCGGTTCGCGCTGCGCGAAAAGCTGCACGCCAACCAGGGCTTTGGCGCCATCGTCGGACAATCCCCGGAGATGCAGAAGCTCTACAGGATCATTGGCAAAGCTGCACAGAGCTCGCATCCCGTACTGATTCTAGGCGAGAGCGGCACCGGCAAGGAACTCGTCGCGCGGTCGATACACTTTTCCGGCCCATATAAGGAGAAGCCATTCATACCAGTGGACTGCGGTTCGCTGGTTCCCACCCTGATTGAAAGCGAACTCTTCGGATATGTGAAGGGCGCGTTCACCGGTGCAGTGCGGTCCAAGGAAGGCCTTCTCACGGTCGCAGAGGGCGGAACGGTGTTCCTTGACGAGATAGGAGAGCTGCCGCTTGACCTTCAGTCGAAGTTGCTGAGAGCCATCCAGGAGAAAGAGATCAGACCGGTCGGGAGCACGAGGCGAATTCCTATCAACGTTCGCATCCTTGCGGCGACCAATCGGGACCTGGAGGGAGCGGTCGCCGAGGGCAAGTTCCGGAAGGATCTTTTCTTCCGGCTCAACGTGCTCACGTTACGCATACCTCCTTTGCGGGACCGGAAACCGGATATTCCGTTTCTGGCGCAGCACTTTCTCGAGCGCATGGACCAGATTGCGGGCCTGAAGCGGACCCTCAGTGAAGAAGCTCTGAAAGCTCTGATGGCATACGAGTGGCCGGGCAATGTCCGTGAACTGGAGAACTGCATCGAGCGAGCATGTACCATGAGTTCGGGTCCGGTACTGCACGTGAACGACCTGTCATCGGCCGTGCAGAATACACGGTTCCAGGTGTCCGCTCCGGTTGCACAAGGAAACGGCCCGAAAATCGTTCCGATTGCAGAACTTGAAAAGAACGCCATCCTGTCCACCATCGACCAGTTGAATGGAGACAAGCTGATGGCGGCCAGAATGCTTGGTATCGGCAAGACGACCCTGTATCGCAAGCTAAAGGAGTATGGCTGTCAGGACTGATTCGGGAACTCCGGTTCCGAATTGAAACGGCGGCGGCTTTCGAGCCGCCGCTATCCTTTTGATTCGAAATCTGTGCCGTTTTGGCCAGCGACCTGCTACTAGACAGGTCATGATCTTGCTCATAACTTCTTCATCGCGCAGCTCAGAATTGCAGCGGGAACTTCAACACGGTGTCGGCGAAAGTGTCGAGACAGCACGAGACTCGGCGAGCGCTGTTCGGCGCCTGCGCGCGCAAGAGTTTGAGGCGGTTGTATTCGACGAGTGCGGTATTGGAAGCCAACAGGTCACCGAATTGTTTTGCCATCTCGCGACCGCCACCCCGATCCTCATCAATACAGCACTCGCGAGTTGCCCGCGGATCCTACTGGAAGTGAAAAGCGCGTTGCGACGCAGGGCTGCCGAGCGAGTTGCCGCCCGGCGTGCCGCTGGTCGTGAACTCAGGGAAGACCTGCGCAATGCGCTTACCGGAATCCTTCTTTCCTCCGAGTTAGCTATCAACTGTCCCGACCCGACAGGTGCCCGGAAACGAATTCAGCAGGTGGTTGCCTTAGCAGAACGAATGCGGCACGTGCTCGAGATTCGCAGTTAGCACACGCTTGAGACAACTAACCCTTTCCGGCTGGATTCTCATGTCTCGTAACCACGAAGACATGCTCTGGATGATAATCGCCGCGCTGATCATACTTTGGCTCATAGGCTGGAGCTTCCATTTATTAGGCGGTCTGATCCACGTTTTCCTGCTTATTGCGGTGGTGCTCGCCATTTTCAATGTTGCTACTCGCAAGCGTACGGTCTGAACAGCCTGGATGGTGCGGCATTGGAGAAATCGGTTTTTCTGTGCCGCGGTTGTACGCGCCAGATTGCGCCAGAAGGTAAGTCTCCTTGCAAACCATAAAAAGCAAAGCAGTTGCAGGCTTCCGAGGCATCCCGAGTTCCAAGCTGGCATCTAACCTGCACCACGGGCGTACTTCGGCCTTGGGTGAACATTGACGATGCAGACTTCGATACAGAACTCCTCTCGAACGCCGCAGGGCGTCGGTACAAGTGAACTTTCGACCCGAGTACTCGATCAGGAGGAGATTGCTCGTAAGGTAAGCGAACTTGGAGAATGGTTCCACAACCTTGACCTGCACGGTGTCCGCACCGCGCCGAATCACTTCCTGGGGGATTTCCCGAACGTCAAATGGAAACATCTGGCCACGGAGATTCCCAGCGACCTGCGAGGGGCTACGGTTCTGGACATTGGCTGCAATGGCGGATTCTACAGCCTGGAAATGAAGCGCCGGGGCGCAGAGAGGGTGGTGGGAGTGGACGTTGACGACCGCTATCTGAATCAGGCTCGCTTCGCAGCCGAGACGCTAGATCTCGATATAGAGTTTCAGAAACTCTCTGTGTACGACGTAGACACCATTTCAGGGCAGTTCGATTTCGTTTTCTTTCTGGGCGTCTTCTATCACCTGCGGTATCCGCTCTACGCCCTGGACAAGGTGATCAAGAAGGTCAAGGGCAGGCTCCTGTTCCAGACGATGATTCGCGGTTCGGAAACGGCCCGAAAGTGGGATGAGAACTACCACTTCTGGAACAAGGAAGTTTTTACGAAGCCTGATTTTCCGTGCATGTACTTCGTCGAGCACAGCTACGCCAATGACCCGACGAACTGGTGGATCCCGAACTGCGGCGCGGCCGAGGCGATGCTGCGGAGTTCTGGACTTGAAATTGTGAGCCACCCGGAACCGGAAACCTGGGTGTGCGTTCCCCAAAACGTGACGAGAGATGGCCAGTACATCCTGGACATGGAACTGGCAGGCACTCTCTGAACCGTTGCGCCTTCGCCGACCTTCTTATCGGCGACAGGTCTTGCGCCATGCTGGCGGACAAATCGCAGCGGACGGCCGCTGCCTAAAAGGGAGAGCCATGGTTGAAGCGGTAATGCTGTGGAACGAGCCAAACAATCTGTCGCACTGGGATTTCAACATTGATCCCACGTGGAAGATGTTTGCCGACATGGCTATCGCGGGCGCCGAGGCCGTTCGTGAGGTCAATCCTGACCTGAAGATCGTCCTGGGCGGCATTTCGCCCATTGACCCGAACTTCGTGCAGTTGATGAAGTCTTACGGAGTTCTTGACGCGGTTGACGTTGTGGCTGTCCATGGTTTTCCGCTGGACTGGAATCACTGGAGCATTCACGAATGGCCGCACAAACTCGACGAGATTCGCGCAGTCACCAACAAGCCCATCTGGGTGTCGGAAGCTGGAGCTTCTTCGTTCGGCGCGGAAGAAGTCCAGGTATTCGGTTTGCAGAAGAGCGCCGAACTGCTACTGCCGCGACTTGAGCGAGTGCACTGGTACAGTCTGTTCGACCTGCCGGCCACCAGGACGGCGACAACGCGCCACAAAGAGTCTGAGGGGAGCGCTTACTACCGCCATTACTACATGGGGTTGATCCGGGAGGACGGTTCGCCAAAGCCGGCTGCATTTAATTTCCCGGAGGGCATGGGGATCTGCCAGTGGTTTCATTTTGAGGATCATCGACTGGACTCGGGCGTTGACTGGCTTCGCAAGCTCAACGTCCGTCATTTACGCACCGGTGTCAGTTGGGCGGACTGGTTCCGGCCGAACTCGGAAGCGTGGTTCGATCGTCAAATGGGGGCCATCGAAGAGTTTGACGTAACCCTGACCCTCTGTTTCACCCCGGAGCACTTGGGCATGGCTCCTCATTACACAAGCCCACCGAAGTCGGCGAAGGAATTCGCCAACTTCGCAACGTGGGCGGTCTCGCGATACGCGAAAGGGAACAGGCCTGCGACTGAGGCCAGAGGCTGTGAGGGTATCGAGGTAGGGGCGAAAGAAGACTGAGTGATGAGCAAGCAGATTCTCGTAACCGGTGGAGCAGGATTTGTCGGGTCACATGTCGTCGATTCGCTGCTGCGGCGCGGACATTCGGTAACCGTGTACGACAACCTCACGCCGCAGGTGCATTCGGACGGTCTGCCCGAGTACCTTTCGAGCGATGTACGGCTTATCAGGGGTGACATGCGCGACATGGCGAAGTTGCGCAATGCCGTGCGCGGGGCGGACGTGGTCTTCCATCTTGCTGCTGCGGTCGGCGTGGGGCAATCCATGTACGAGATCGCAAACTACATGGGAGCGAATACGCAAGGCACGGCCAATCTGTTGCAGGCGATTCTCGACAACAAGTGCAAAGTCGAGAAGTTGGTCGTGGCGTCCTCTATGTCGATTTACGGCGAGGGCAAGTACAGGTGCCAGAATTGCGCAGATGTTGCACCGCCGCCGCGATCAGTCGAGCAACTCCGGAACAAGATGTGGGAGGCGTGCTGCCCGTTTTGTGGCGCCCTACTGACACCGGTCGCCACGGACGAGTCGAAGCCGCTGCAGTGCACGTCGATCTATGCCTTGTCGAAGAAGGACCAGGAGGAAATGTGCCTGCTCTTCGGGCGCACGTATCAGGTTCCTGTCGTTGCGCTGAGATATTTCAACATCTACGGCACCCGGCAGGCACTCTCGAATCCGTATACCGGAGTGGCGGCGATATTCGCATCGCGCCTGCTCAACGGCAACCCTCCGCTCGTCTTCGAGGATGGTGATCAGCAGCGTGACTTCGTTAGTGTTCACGACGTGGTGCAGGCGAACATGTTAGCGATGGAGCGAAGCGAAGCCGATGGCATGGCGCTGAACATTGGATCGGGGCAGCCGATCTCGATTCGCCAGATAGCCTCTGTACTCGCCGCGGCATTGGCTGTTGAAGTTCCGGCAGAGGTCACTGGCAAGTACCGCGCCGGCGATATTCGCCACTGTTTTGCAGATATATCGCTGGCCTCTCGGGTGCTCGGCTACGCGCCCAAGATCGATTTTCGCGACGGAATTGTGGAACTGGTGGCGTGGTTGCGGTCTCAGACAGCTCGTGACCGCGCTGCGCAAGCTGTTGAGGAATTGACTGTGTTCGGGTTGACAGCCTAAGGCCCCTGGGGAAGTGAAAGTTAGTGATGAAAATTTCAGAAAGATTCCGCTCCGTACTCATCTTTGGCGGCGCTGGGTTCATTGGATCGAACTGGGCGCACCGTCTTCTTGAGACCACGGACGCCAAGGTCCACATCTTCGACAATCTATCGAGGAGAGGTGTTCGCCACAACCTCGAATGGCTCCAAAGGGCGGCGGGTGGTTCGAACCGGTTACAGATCACGGTGGCCGACGTGCGTGACTCCAGCATGGTCGAGAGAGCCGTCCGCCACGCCACCGAGATTTATAACTTCGCCGCGCAAGTGGCTGTTACGACTTCGTTAGTGGATCCGCGCCTCGATTTCGACGTGAATGTCGGAGGTACGTTCAACATCCTCGAGGCCGCGCGCAAGAGTGGAAGACGCCCGTTCATCCTTTTCACCTCAACGAACAAGGTCTATGGCGACATCAGCATCCGCAACGTCGCTGTCACCAGCAAGAGATACCGCTACACGGAGTACAAAGGCATCTCGGAATCGCAGCCGCTCGACTTTCACTCGCCATATGGTTGCTCGAAGGGAGCAGCTGACCAGTACGTTCGAGACTACGCACGCATGTTCGATCTGCCCACGACCGTTCTGCGGATGTCCTGCATCGCGGGTCCTCAGCAGTTTGGAAACGAGGACCAGGGGTGGGTCGCGCACTTCCTTTACTCGGCCCTTCGCAACGACCCGGTCGTTATCTACGGCGATGGGCGGCAGGTTCGTGATGTTCTCTGTGTGCACGACCTGACAAAGGCATTCGAGTCCATTCTGGCCGCGCGTCCGATCACGGAAGGACAGATTTACAACGTGGGCGGCGGCCCGGAAAACACCGTTTCGCTTCTGGAGCTTGTCGAGGACATCGAGTCACTCACCGGCCGCAAGTTGAGATACGAACTCGACCAACGCCGTCCGGGTGACCAGCTTATCTACATCAGCGATTTCACCAAGCTGGAACGCGATACGGGTTGGCAGCCGCGCTATTCCATGCGCGATACGCTGAAAGAAATATATGGCTGGTGGAAGAAGAACCGCGATCTGTTTCCCGAGCCGGTCTCGCAGCCGGTATCACATCCTGCACTGCAGCAGGTTCCGGGGGCCGCAGCATGAAATTCGCCCTGCTTAACCCGGATTGGAACTTCAAGGGCTCTACCTACTTCGGTTGCCACGATGCACACTATCCTCTCGAACTGCTGTTTGCGTTCGACAAGGTGAGAGAGGCAGGACACGACCCGCTCCTGATTGACGCACAGAACGAAAACCTGAGTGTCAACGAGGTAAGGAGGCGCGTGAGTGGCTTTGAACCGGACTTCCTCGTCGTTCCGACTGCGCCGTCGTATCTATTCTGGCGCTGTCCGCCGCCGGAGTTGCGCGTTCCGCTGCAATGGATCAAGGAACTTGAAAGTAAGGCAGTGAAAGTCGCCATCGGCCCGCACACGTCCGCTACACCTGCGGCCGTTATGCGAAAGCTAGGGTGCGAGGTCGTTTTTCGCGGCGAACCCGACCTTGGCATTGCGCAACTCGCGGACCAGTCCTGGTCAGACATTGAAGGCTGCTGCTGGCAGGACGAGTCAGGCACCCATTTGAGTCCCTCGTTGGGCGTGGTCGATATGCGAACGCTCGGGCCTCTCAGTTTCGAGAACTACAATGTCGAGCGGCACAGCCATCGTCATCACGTCTTCTGGGGCCAAGGCCGGGGCGCCGAGCTTGAGTTTGCGCGGGGCTGCCCATGGTCGTGCACCTTCTGCAATAAAACCCTGTTCCGGAACAAGTTTCGCGAGCGCAACGTGGATGCGCTTCTGCAGGAGATTGACTCTCTCGTCGCTCGCGGAGTGGACTACATCTATTTCATCGACGAGATATTCGGGGTTGGCAAGAACGTTCGGCGTCTGCTTGAAGGCATAGCCGAGCGGAACGTCAGCATCGGATTCCAGTCGCGCATCGACCTCTGGGATGAAGAGTCTCTGGACCTTCTCGGACGCGCTCACACCATCTCCATCGAGTGTGGCATCGAATCTATCACCGACGAAGGGCGAGACGAACTGAACAAGAACTGCCGCATGAGCACGGAGCGGCTTACGGATCTGCTTATCTACGCGCGCAAGAAGATTCCCTGGGTGCAGGCCAATCTGATCCTCACGGAAAAGGACAGAAAAGAAGACATACAGCGTTGGCAGGAAAAGCTCAAAACAAACGGTGTTTGGGTGAGCGAACCTGTCCCGATGTTCCCGTTTCCGGGCACGCCGCTGTACGCACAGATGTTCGGGGCGCCTGACGATCAGGCGTGGGAACGCGCTCACCACTATTACACATCGACGTTCGGAGGTTTGGGATACAGCGACATTCAAGAGCAGCAACCGGCTGCCATCGAGGATCTGGAATGCACGTGTTAGTCACTGCCGACACGATCGGCGGTGTCTGGACGTATATCCGCGAACTTGTCACAGGTCTGACGAACTGCGACGTCAAGGTGACTCTTGTCTCGTTCGGGGAGATTCCTGCGCCCCGCCAGACCGCATGGATGGATCGGCTGCGGAACCTTGACTTTCGGCCTACGGGGTTCCGGCTTGAGTGGATGCAGGATGCTGAATACGATACCGTCCACTCTGCTGATTACCTCACATCTATCGTGCGCGAGGTCAAACCTGACATATTGCACTTGAACCAGTACTGCTACGGCGGGCTCGAAATCGACGTGCCCCGGATCGTTGTGGCTCACAGCGACGTCATGAGCTGGTGGGTCGCGGTTCACGGCGAAGAGCCCAAATCCAGTCGCTGGATCGACTGGTATCGCGGCATCGTTGTGCGCGGCCTTTTGGGGGCAAGTGCCGTTGTGGCTCCGTCACACTGGATGCTGAACGCCCTTTCTGGATACTATGGGCGCCCAGCGAACGCATGCGTGATCTATAACGGGCGAAATCCTCATTCGTTCAATCCGCACGTCACCAAGGAAGACTACGTCGTATCTGTGGGGCGTTTGTGGGACAGCGCCAAGCAGGTTTCGCTTCTGCGCGAGATCGAATGCCCTATGCCCATCTATGTGGCTGGCAGCGAGGACCATCCCGAATCGGCTGCCCGCGGCCTGAAACGCCGTGCGCACCGGCGGAAGAAGCTGCACTTCAAGGGAACGCAGGACGAGGCACAGCTGCGCCAGCTGTACTCGCGCGCCTCTGTGTACCTGGCTACGTCTCGGTACGAACCTTTCGGGCTGGCCCCAGTTGAAGCAGCCCTGTCGCGCTGCGCAATTCTTGCCAATGACATCGCCAGCTTCCGAGAGATCTGGGGTGACGCGGCACTGTATTTTCGGACAAACGATGCGAAGGATCTGGAGAGTGCACTCCAGATACTCGCGGCCGACAAAGCGATGAGAACCGATTTTGCCAATCGCGCGTACGAACACGCTCGCAGCCGTTATGCTGCAAGGCGCATGGTGGAAGACTACCTCGGCCTGTATAAGTCGCTGGTGGCGGCGGAGGCCACCGCGGCATGAATGGCGCACTATCAATTCGTTGTTTTGCTCACTCATGGGTGTCCGACTGGAACCACGGCAATGCGCACTTCCTTCGGGGCCTCGCATCTTCGCTGATGAAGAGCGGCCACGACGTGCGTTGCTATGAGCAGTTCGGCGCCTGGTCACTCAACAATCTCGTGCGCCTCGAAGGTGAACGGGCCAGTCAGGCTATCGAGGACTTTCGACGGCTGTTTCCGAGCCTTGACGTCAGGTTCTTCAATCTCGGACCACAGCTGGACGAGATGCTGCGCCAGGAACTCCGAGGCGCAGACCTGGTGCTGATCCACGAATGGAACGAGCCTGAACTCGTGAACACCGTGCTCGCGCTGAAACGAGAACTCGGCTTCAGGACTTTGTTTCACGACACGCACCATCGTGCTTACACGAACCCGCGCGAGATACTGCGATTCCGCTTGCAGGACTTCGACGGTGTTCTTGCGTTCGGCGAAGCGATTCGGCGCATTTATGCCGAGGGCTTTGGTGTCCATAAGGCATGGACCTTCCATGAAGCGGCCGACACCACCCACTTTTTCCCGATGAACCTTCCGAAGGACAACGACGTGGTCTGGGTCGGCAACTGGGGCGACGAAGAGCGTACGCAGGAACTGCAGGAATTTCTGATAGGCCCTGCCAGCGAACTGCGTTCGTTCAGTTGGCTAGTCCACGGCGTTCGTTACCCGCGTGACGGGATCGAGCGCCTTCGCGAAGCGGGCATCCGCTATGGCGAGTACCTTCCCAACCTGAACGCACCGAAAGTTTATGGCCGCAGCAAGTTGTCGGTCCATGTCCCGCGACGCCAGTATGCTAACGGGTTGAGCGGCATTCCGACCATTCGCGTTTTCGAGGTGATGGCGTGCGGCATTCCACTGGTCTGTTCACCGTGGGCCGATGTTGAAGGCTTGTTCCGCGCGGGCGAAGACTATCTCGTCGTTCCCGATGGGCAAGCGATGAGGGCTGAGATAGCACGCCTGGTATCAGACGACCGCGCTCGTGCACAGATCGGGCAGAACGCCGTGCAAACCATCCGCAGCCGGCACACTTGCGATCATCGCGCACAACAACTGCTGGACATCTACGAGGAAATGCGTCGATGAGGATATTCGTTTTTGGTTCCAGCATCACGTCGAGTTATTGGAACGGTGCGGCAACCTACTATCGCGGCATCTACAAGGAACTCGCGGCGCTGGGGCACCAAATCGTCTTTGCCGAGCCGGACATCTACAAACGCCAGCAGAATCGAGACGATCACCACGTGTACTACGCCGATGTGATCGTTTACGAGACTCCGGGCGATCTCGACCGCCTGCTGGCGAAAGCGTCCGAGTGCGATGTCGTAATCAAGCACAGCGGTGTGGGCGCCGACGACGAAATGCTCGAAAACCGCGTGCTCGAATGCGGCTCCGATCAGACCAGGGTAGCTTTCTGGGACGTCGATGCGCCCGCCACCCTTGCTCGCGTTGAAAGCGACCGATCCGACCAGTTTCGCCGGCTCATTCCGCTCTACGATTTTGTTTTCACCTACGGTGGAGGGCCGCCCGTCGTCGAACACTACCTTGCGCTCGGCGCCAGGAACTGTCATCCGATCTATAACGCGCTCGACCCAGTGTCGCACCATCCAGTGCCGCCGGATCCCGCTTTGTCCTGCGACCTGGTGCTGGTAGCCAATCGATTGCCCGACCGCGAGACACGCATTGAACAGTTCTTTCTCCGCGCCGCCGAACTCGCGCCGGACATGAGGTTCATTCTCGGCGGCGAAGGCTGGGGAGGAAAAGCTCTGCCTGGCAATGTGCGCTGGATAGGTCACGTAAGAACAGCCGATCATAACCGCGTCAACTGCTCCGCTCGCATGGTGCTGAATGTTAATCGCGACAGCATGGCGCATGTAGGGTTCTCGCCGCCAACCAGGGTCTTCGAAGCCGCCGGCGCGGGCGCGTGTCTGGTCACCGACGCATGGACCGGCGTTGACACGTTCTTCACTCCAGAGCAGGAGATACTGGTGGCCTCGTCGGCCGAGGAACTTGTCATGTATCTCCGCACTGTAGACTCGGGGCGCGCGCGCACGATAGGTCGTGCCATGCGTGAACGTGCTCTGCGCGACCACACTTATTCACTGCGATCGTCGATCGTCGATCGCATTTTCTCGGGGAACGTTACAGGGCGAGCGGGTCATGACCCGGAGGCCGCAATTGCTGGCATGAGGAACGAAAAGTGAAGATCGTAATCTTCGGGCTGTCCATCACTTCTTCGTGGGGCAATGGTCACGCGACGACGTTCCGGGCTCTCTGTCGTGCATTGCACGCTCGCGGTCACCGCATTGTCTTCTTTGAGCACAACCTCGAGTGGTACGCCAATAATCGCGACCTGCCCGAGCCCGACTTCTGCACCGTCCATCTGTTCGAAAGCTGGAAAGATGTTTTGCCGCTCGCCAGAAGGGAACTGCGCGATTGCGACATCGCTCTTGCGGGTTCCTACTTTCCGGACGGGATTCCAGCCATCGACGAAATGCTGAACGCCTCCGTGCCGGTGCGCGCGTTCTACGACATCGATACCCCGATCACGCTTGCACAATTGAGAGAACGCGGCCAGACCGATTACCTGAAAGCTGAGCACGTAAGTGGTTTCGATATTTACTTCAGTTTCACAGGCGGTCCGATACTGCAGGAGATCGAGACTCGTTTCGGTGCGCGTGCCGCCGTTCCGCTCTACTGCTCTTTTGATCCCGATCAGTACCATCAATTCCCAGTTCAGAAGCGATTCGCATGTGATCTGAGCTATATGGGGACCTACGCTCCGGATCGCCAGCCGAAGATCGAGGACTTGCTGTGTGCTCCCGCCAGGGTCCTGCCCGAACGCAAGTTCATGGTTGCCGGACCGCAATATCCACGGTCCGTAAAATGGCCCAGAAACGTGCGCCGGATCACTCACCTGAATCCGCGATGGCACGCGCGTTTCTACTCGTCCTCGCGTCTGACGCTCAACGTCACGCGTCGGGATATGGTCCTTGCCGGGTACTCGCCCTCCGTACGACTGTTCGAGGCCGCGGCTTGCGCTGCGACAATCGTGTCCGACAATTGGCCAGGACTGGACACATTCTTCACGCCGGGCGAGGAGATCCTGCTCCCGCTCTCTTCATCCGACGTTGTCCGCTACATCGCGGATACCGATGAGCACGAACTGCGGCGGATCGGTGGTCAGGCACAGCAGAGAGTACTCGCGGAACACACGAGCGATGCTCGAGCCGCGCAATTCGAACAGGCAGTGAACCGCGCGGCCAGTCACGTTCAGCACAACCCCGCAGTTGTCGTGGCCTGAAGTGCCGATGCGCGCCGCTACCAAAGGATCGCACGTTCATCAGGAAACACCCGACGCAGTTTGGCGCATCTCAAAGCGGGAACGCCGCAGCTGAAGCCCTCATAGTTGCTCATCAGCACCCCTCTTGTTGTGGAAGGAGTCCATGAGAATAGCACTGGTCGCGCCACCCTTTATCCCGGTCCCCCCGAAAGTGTATGGCGGAACAGAACTCTTCATCGCTCATCTTGCTGAAGGATTGAAGAATTTGGGCCTGGATGTAGTCGTCTACTGCAATGGAGAGTCGACGATCAATGTTGAAAAGCGCTGGCTTTACAAGCAGGCGCAGTGGCCAATAAAGGGTGAGGTCTACGCGAATCTCAAGGACATCAACCACACTGCCTGGGCCGTACAGGACGCCGCCCAGACCTGCGACGTTATCCATCTGAACAATTTGCCGGGCCTGGCACATTCAAGGTTCGTGCCTACAGCTTTTGCCTACACCATCCATCACCCTGTGGAACCCGGCCTCTCAGCTTTTTACGACTTCTACCCCGAAGTTCATTATGTGACCATCAGCGATTTTCAGCGCCACCGCGAAACCATGCCCAAGATCCGGACTATTCACCATGGTATCGATCTCTCGCTTTACCGCCTGCAGCAGGGCAAGCGTGAGTACCTGAGCTTCCTGGGGCGCGTCGCCCCGATAAAAGGAACGCACCTGGCCATCGAGGCGGCAAAAAAAGCAGGCATTCCGCTCAAAATTGCCGGCGAGATTCAACCCATATTTCGCGACTACTACGAGACCGAGATCAAGCCCCATATTGACGGGAAGTTTATCGAGTACATCGGCGAAGCCGATGTCGCGGCGAAGAATGAACTGCTGGGCAACTCCCTGGCGTTGCTGTTCCCGATCCAGTGGGACGAGCCATTCGGCCTCGTGATGATCGAAGCGATGGCGTGCGGCACGCCAGTGCTCGCGTTGCCCGGAGGATCGGTCCAGGAAGTCATTCGCGACGGTGTTTCCGGCTGGGTCTGTCGCTCTGTTGATGAACTTGCCCACAAGGCGAAGGTGTCCTCCGACTTCCGGCCTGCTGCCGTCCGCGGGTATGTCGCAGAGAACTTCGCGCTCGAGACAATGGTGTCCAACTACGCACAGCTCTACCGGGACATCGTGGCAAGTCCTGTGACCGACGTGAGAAAGAAGGGGCTCGGGTTCGAATCTGCGGGGCAGCGTGCTGCGGCCTGAGGCGCTAGTGGGCGGCAGCACATTTCAGCAGCAACATGGAACCGTTCGGCATCTGATAGCCTGGAGGCAAAATGGCTGACGTCAAAATTACCATCAGGAAGAACGGACCTTACCGTGTCGAAGCGCCCGAAGGTTCCATTCAGCTCGTCGATGCCGACGGTAACGTCTACGATCTGACCGGCAGGACAGCATTCTCGCTCTGCCGGTGCGGTGCATCGGTCAACAAACCTTTTTGTGACGGCACTCATTCCAAGATCGGTTTCCAGGCTGCCGAAGCTGCCGTAAAGAAGGAAGAGGAAGCGGGAAAGTCGGATGCTGATGCTTCACGGCTGAAGGTTTAGGACCGAACGGCGTAGGCCACTTCGGATTCACGATCACCAGACCGGCGTTGGGCCAGTTCGCTGCGAGGTGATCCCTGTTCAGTGAATCGTCCGCGTTTTGCGGGACATGTAATCCATGAGCAGATACTGCCCTAGCGTGTACGGCGTGGTGAAGTACGCCTTGCCGCGACACATCTCCGTCACTTTCTGCACGAACTGGACGAGGCCGAAGTCCGAAGCGAGCATGAAAGTGTTGATCATGATGCCCGCACGCTTGCACTTGGATACTTCCTCGAGCGTCTGGCTGACTACCAGTGGGTCAAGTCCAAAGGCGTTCTTGTAAATGCGGCCGTCTTCGAGCGTAAGCGCCGACGGCTTTCCGTCGGTGATCATCACTATCTGCTTCATGTCCTTGCGCTGCCGCTGCAGCAGGCGCTGTGCAAGCCGCAAACCTTCACGAGTGTTGGTGTAATAGGGGCCGACCTTCACGCGGGCCAGTTGCGACAGCGGAACCTCCTCCGCCGAATCGTGGAACAGGATAAGGCTGAGCGAGTCGCCAGGATACTGCGTCCGAATAAGGTGCGAGAGCGCCATGGCGACTTTCTTGGCCGGCGTGAACCGGTCCTCGCCGTAAAGGATCATCGAATGGGAACAATCCAGCATGAGCACCGTTGCGCAAGACGACTGGTATTC
>JAEZPW010000408.1 GCA_023441255.1 Acidobacteriota bacterium | reverse complement strand
TTCTTCAGCGTCCAGACCTTCGCCACCATCGGATACGGCAGCATCGTCCCGGAGGGAATTGCCGCGAACGGCATAGTCACCGTCGAATCCGTCGTTGGCCTGCTTAGTTTTGCGTTGATAACCGGCTTCGTCTTTGCGCGCTTCTCACGCCCGACCGCACACCTCATCTACAGCCGTTCCGCTGTGATCGCCCCATACCGTGGCATTCGGGGTTTCGAGTTTCGGCTCGTCAACGGCCGCCGCAGCCAGTTGATCGAATTGCACGCCATGGTCGTGCTGAGCCGGTTCGAAGAATCAAACGGCTCTCGCCAACGGCAGTTTTATTACCTGTCGCTTGAGCGCGATCACGTCGCCTTTTTCCCCCTAACCTGGACCGTGGTGCACCCCATCGACGAATCGAGCCCTCTCTACGGCTGGACCGAAGAGCAACTCAAGGGTGCTGAAACGGAGTTCCTCATCCTCATTACTGCTTTCGACGAAACCTTCTCTCAGACCGTCCACAGTCGCACCTCCTACACGGCAGACGAAATCATCTGGAACGCCCGTTTTGCCACTGCCTTCCAGGTTGTTCCGGGCGGGCGGTTCGCGGTCGATCTCGACAAGATGCATGCCGTTGAGCGCATTTCAGAGAGCATGACGGCGTGAGCGTCACAGGCACGGAGCTGCGTCGAATTTTGCCTGAGGAATCGCCTCCAACAACGGGCCACATCCACCGGTAACGACGAATCCAACCGGGGAGTTCCACTGTGAGGCCAGATCGATGAAGCTGCTGTTTCTCCTCGGACGGTTCGCCTTCGGCGGGTTCTTTCTCTACAGCGGTATCAACCACATCCGCAACCGCAAGGGACTTGCCCAGTACGCAGGCTCGAAAAACATTCCGATGCCGGATGCGGGCGTAGTCGCCTCCGGCGTCGCCCTGATCGTCGGCGGCTCCAGTATTGTGCTCGGAATCAAGCCCAAGTACGGCGCACTCGCCATCATCGGCTTCCTGCTCGCCGTGTCACCTACCATCCACGATTTTTGGCGGGCCGAAGACCCGAACCAGCGCCAGAACGACATGATCAACTTCATGAAGAACATGGCGCTGCTCGGTGGTGCGCTTGCGCTGATGGGAGTAGAAGAACCTTGGCCGGCCAGCGTGCCGGTCGCACAACCGAACGCTCTCGATCGAGCCCGCACCTTCACGCGTTCGCGCATCGCCGCATGATCGCGCACAAAAATCAGCCGCCAGGAACCCTGACGGCTGAATCTTGATGCCCCACGTTCGCGAACAGAACGTGAGACCTGATCGTTAGCTCTGGTACAGCAGCACGCCTTCCTGTTTTTCCTCTCCTACTTCTCGATAGAAGAGGTTGTCGCCTTCGAGGTACACCTCGATGAACGCGGGCCTGCTCTTGATGTTGCCCTGGATCAGCGCTTCCGACAGCGGATCCTCGATGTACTTCTGGATCGCCCTGCGCAGCGGGCGTGCGCCATAGTTGCGGTCGGTGATGGTCTTACCGAGAATCCACTTCTTCGCATCTTCCGTTACGGTGACGGTCAGAGCGCGCTGCGCCAGGTTCTGGTTCAGCTGTGTGATCATCAGCTCGACGATCTGGATCAGGTCATTCTCCGTCAGCGCATTGAACAGGATTACTTCATCCAAACGATTAAGGAACTCGGGGTTGAACGTCCGCTTCACTTCGTTCTTCACCAGGTCCTCAACCTTCGCGCTCACCCGTTCCTCCACATTCGACTGGAAGCCCAGGCCCTCGCGCTTCATCAGGTGCCGCGCACCGATGTTCGAGGTCATGATGATGATCGTGTTCTTGAAGTCCACCGTATTGCCAAGTCCGTCCGTAAATTGGCCGTCTTCAAACACCTGCAGCAGGATATTGAACACGTCCGGGTGCGCCTTCTCGACTTCATCCAGCAGCACGACCGAGTAGGGGGCTCGCTTCACGCGCTCGGTCAACTGGCCGCCCTCTTCGTAGCCAACGTATCCCGGAGGTGAACCGATCAGCTTGCTGACCGAGTGCTTCTCCATGAACTCCGACATGTCAAACCGCACCAGCGACTTCTCGCTGCCGAACATGAACTGCGCCAGCGTCCTCGCTACTTCCGTTTTGCCGACGCCCGTCGGTCCCAGGAACAGGAACGACCCTATCGGCCGGTTCGGCGACTTCAGCCCCGCACGTGAACGACGGATCGCCCGCGCAAGTGCCGAAATGGCTTTGTCCTGCGAGATGACGCGTTTGTGCAGCTCCTCTTCGATTCGCAGCAGCTTCGCCGACTCTTCTTCCTTGATGGACGCAATCGGCACGCCGGTCCAGCGCGAAACCACGTCCTCGATGTCCTCGCGCGTGACAACACCGGTCGACGACTCGTCCAGGTGATACTTCTCGCGCAGACCCTTCAGGTTCTCGCGCTCCTTGCGTTCTTCATCCGAGTAGAAGCGCGCCTTCTCGAACTCGTGGTTCGCAATGGCGTTCTCCATCCGGTGAACGATGAACTTGATCCGCTTCTGCACTTCCGTGATCTCTTCCGGCAACGAAGTCTGGCGCAGCTTCACGCGGGCGCCCGCTTCGTCGACCAGGTCGATGGCCTTATCCGGCAGGAAGCGATCGGGAATGTAGCGGTTCGAGTGCGACACGGCATAGCTGATGGAGTCATCCGTGTAGCTCACCGCATGGAACTTCTCGTAGCGGTCCTTCACGCCCATCAGGATCTTGACTGCATCGCCTTCATTCGGCGGCGGAACCTTCACGCTCTGGAAACGGCGCTCCAGCGAACGGTCCTTCTCGATCGATTTCCGATATTCGCCCGGCGTGGTAGCCCCGATGCACTGAATCTCGCCACGCGAAAGGGCCGGCTTCAGAATATTTGCGGCGTCCAGTGAGCCTTCCGCCGATCCCGCACCCACGAGCGTGTGCAACTCGTCTATGAAGATGATGGAATTCTGCGACTCCATCAACTCCTTCATGATGGTCTTCAGCCGCTCTTCAAACTGTCCGCGATACTTCGTGCCTGCCACGATCAGCGAAAGGTCCAGCGCTAGAATCCGCTTGTCTGACAGGAACGACGGAACTTCGCCATCCGCGATCCTTTGAGCCAATCCTTCGACGATGGCCGTCTTGCCTACGCCTGGTTCGCCGATCAGCACCGGATTGTTCTTCGTGCGGCGGCACAGGATCTGCACCACGCGCTCAAGTTCCTGCTCGCGTCCAACCAGCGGATCAAGCTGGTTGTCCATCGCGGCCTGCGTCAGGTCACGGCTGAACTCGCTCAGCAGGGAAGACTCGCGCGAGCTCCGACTCTGGGCCGGTGTTTTTTCCTGCGTGGTACGCGCCAATTCTTCGCGGATAGTTGGCAGGCGCAGACCTCGTTCGTGCAGGATCTCCGCAGCGAAACACTTTTCTTCGCGCAGCAGACCCAGCAGCAAGTGCTCGGTACCAATGTGTTTGTGCGAAAGCCGTTCGGCCTCCTCGGCTGCATAGGCAAGCACACGCTTGCACTCGTTGCTCAAGGGGAGGTCGACGGATGTGGAAACCTTCTCTCGTATGGTCGTGTGGCCTTCAATCTGCTTGCGAATGGACTCCACCGAGGCATGCGAGCGCAGGAAACGATTGGTCAGCGCCTTGTCCTCGCGCAGAAGACCCAGCAACAGATGTTCGGTCTCTATGTAAGGCGAACCGAACTGGCTGGCTTCATAGCGGGCAAAGAATATGACCCGTCTCGCTTTTTCCGTGTACCGTTCAAACATTGATTATGCCTCTCCCAATCCCTTGCGGGAGCCACGGCGAAAACCTGCCGCGACAGACGTCCTGCGTTCCGCAACGCCGAACGATCATTTTTATGTCCTTCGGACCACTCGCAACGGCACGTACAACCGAGCGTGGAGCCCAACTACTAAAATCGCTCTTGGCTATGAGCCTTGAGCTGTCGGCCGAAGATTCTTCTCAAAGCCCACGGCCCATGGCTTCAAACGCCTTTGTTTTCCTCACACCGGCAACGACGCCGGCGCTATCTCTTCCATGCGGCCCCGCTGCAGATGCAAAACCCTGTCGCATCTGCGGGCAAACGCAAGATTGTGGGTAGCAATTAGAGAGGTAAGCCGGTAGTCGCGATGCAGTCTGGAAAGCACTTCGAAAATCGATTCTGCCGTCCGATTATCGAGATCCCCGGTTGGCTCGTCTGCAAGCAACAACTGCGGCCTCGTAATCAAAGCGCGGGCAAGCGCAACCCTCTGCTGCTCGCCCCCGGACAATTCACCCGAACGGTGATGCGCGCGTTCAGCCAAGCCAACTTCGCGCAGCCACTCACGAGCTTCCGATTCGGCCTCGCGCCGTGCCTTCCCCCTCACCAGGAGCGGCATGGCCACGTTCTCCGCCGCCGTGAACTCCGGCAGCAGATAGTGAAATTGCCAGACATAACCGATTTCGCGATTGCGAAAGTCCGCTGCGGCCTCGTCGGAGAGCGATCGCAGCCTGAGTTCTGCGCAGTATACGTCACCCTCGGAAGGCCGTTCAAGAGCACCTAAGAGGTGCAATAACGTACTCTTTCCCGCCCCCGATTCCCCAACGATGGCCAGCATCTCCCCCTTCGCCACCCTAAACGACAGGTTCTCAAAGAGCACGAGGTCGGAAGAACCTGATCGGAATACCTTCTTCAGATTTTCCACCCTCAGAATCACGTTCTCGTCTGTTGGATGCAGGCTGTATCTCCTAAGGTGCAGTTTGGCCGGGTGCACGGGGGCGCACGTGAGGCTCTTGTCATCGCCAGCGCAGCAAGGAACCCTACCACCAGCAACAGCGTTGCTGAGGTGAGCGTTTCTCATTGCTTTGCCCGCATCTCCGCAGCAGATGTGGTCCTTCTCTTGCGAGCCGACCAACACTGCCGCAGCGCATCGCCTTTAGTTTAGAACACAGCACTCGAAAACCACAGCAGACCTTCGTTCAGGAACCACGCGCAGCGAACCAGATGCGCAGCGAAGGAGATGCGACCGGATGATCATGAGAGCCCCGAAGGGGCGGAATTCATTAGCCCAGCGCTTCAGCGCTGGGTGGACCGACACAATTCCCCCAAGCCCGTAGGGGCGACACGCACGTTTCGGCGCCACGCGCCCTTGGCGAAGCTGACACAGTCGCTGCGGGATCAACACCCGGCCTGGGTGCCCCACGTTCGCGAAGCTAACGTGGGGAATTCGTCTGCTTCAAAATGGGCCTAGTCAATTGGATGGAGCCCAACATCTGTTTGACCCCCGCAGATGTGGTCGATGATCCGATCGATTACTTTGCACCCGTCAACTCCGGTGCGGCCAGATCGCCAACCTTCCACGCGAAGCTTGTCTTGAAGCCCAACTCTTTCAGCTTCGGCCCAAACACCGGGGCGTCAAATGAATTGTTCTTGAATTGCGCTCCATGCGCCTTCATCGAATACCCGCCGGGGATCGTAGAACAATTCAGCGTGAACAAACACCCGCCGCCCTGCGCGAGTTCAATGCACGTTTCCCAATCCTCGCGCGTGCTGACGAAGGGTGCTGTCGCTGGTGAAAACAGGTTGTGAAGCGCCAGCGTGGTCACGAACTCGTTTGTTGTTGGGATGAACTCGGAACCCTGCATCTCGGCGCCGGGCGCGTGTTTCAGTCGCGGGATCCCAAGGATCGCCGCACCTTTTCCATTCACCTTCCGCAGGTACTCTTCATGCTGCAGCAGCATCGCCCAGTCGCGTCGCCAGTCAGCCAGTCCGGACAGGATGCCGATCCCGATTGCCGGAATCCCAGCGGCAATCATCCGCTCGTAGGCGTCCAACCGATACTCGAACCGCGACTTGCGCAACACTCCCGGATGCAGCTCCCGATAGCGCCGCAAGTTGTAAGTCTCCATCCATAACACCGAGAAGACCAACCCCGCATCAGCGATGCGCTTGTACTCGTCTTCCTCCAGCGCCTCACAACTCAGGCCGACGATGCCGCCGCCGTGCTGATCGAGCAAATGCTGCGCGATCTCCACATGCCGCGCGATCACATCGGCCGTCATCTGCGGATCGCTGGCATAAACCAACTCCAACGTGCGGAATCCCTTCTCCTCAATGAGGAACAGCGCCTCGCGTTTGAGTTCTTCGTCGCTCAACCGCTTGCGCTCGACGCCGACTCCTTTGTTGCCAGCCCGGTAATTGCAGTAGACGCACTGCTCGGCACAAACGCTCGATACGTAAACGGGCACGACCGTGAAAATGCGATCCGAGTACAACGCACGTTTCGCCTGCGCCGCTCTCGCCCTGATTTCCGCATCGAGTTCGCCACCGGAGCCGAATTCGTCGGCCCAAAGCACAGGTGCAAACTCCTCTGCTCGACCGGTCTTCAGGTAATCGAGCGGTTTCGTGGCGGTGTTCGCGAACTCGGCAAGCCGGTCCCAGGCAATCTTGTACTGATCGGAGAACATTGAGCGGATTCTGTCCTGCAGAACTGGTGTAAGTACGATTGTACGCTCCCGAACCCGAATCGGAATCCACCGGGGACTCCAACTCGAATCGGCAAAGGCGATCCGGAACTCGAACCGGCGAAGGCGATCCGGAACTCGGATCGGCAAAGGCGATCCGGAAGATTTGTCCCGTCAGGGACGAACGAGTTTAGCCCCGGATGAAATCCGGGGTATGTGCACGAATACCTTCCTGAGTGCCGGAGGCACGACCGAATGCCCCTCTAATGTCCTCTGGCACTTGCCAACATCTGCAATGTCCACCCAGCACTCCCTGCTGGGCTAAACTCGTCTCGTCCGGCACCGCAATGTTCGAAATTCCGCAACTAGGTACTAGGTACTGGCCGCTAGGTACTCGTCCCCGTGCCCATTCCAGCAAAGTACCTGCTTGTCTCCTCGCTCGACCGCCTTTATCGTGGCATACAGAATGCCCAGCGCAGCCACGAAACAACAACGGACCACGGAGACGTCTGCCAAGACGCCCCCTATTCTTTTCGAACGCACGCAGAAGGTCATCAGCCAGATTGAAGCGCGCCTTGGCGAGCGACTGATTACCTACTGGAACTCGCCCAACGGCTCCATCTGCAACAATGACGTCGCCGGCCTCTACGGCATCCTGCGCAGCATCGGCAAACTCGACCGGCTTTCTTTGTTCATCAAGTCCGACGGCGGCAACGGGCAGGCCTCGCTCCGCATGATCAACCTGCTTCGGCAATACGTGAAGAATCTTTCGGCGCTGTGTCCGCTCGAGTGTGCTTCGGCTGCCACAATGCTCGCGCTTGGTGCTGACAAGATTCGCATGGGTCCGCTGGCGCACCTGTCGGCCGTCGATACCTCGTTGACGCACGACCTTTCCCCCATCGACCGCGACAACGACCGCGTCAGCGTCAGCCAGGACGAACTTCAACGCGTCGTGCGCCTCTGGCAGAAGCAGACGAAAGGAAGCAGCGCCAACCCTTACGAAGCTCTCTTCGAGTACGTTCATCCGCTCGTGATTGGCGCCGTAGACCGCTCCAGCGCTTTGTCTACCAAGCTTTGCCTCGAAATCCTCTCGTACCACATGAAGGACGCGCGGAAGGCCAAGAAGATCAGCGACATCCTGAATTCGAACTACCCGTCGCACGGTTATCCGATAACGCTACGCGAAGCCAAGCGCATTGGGCTGAAAGTTGAACCTCTGGATGAAGACATCAACAAGCTGCTCTTTGAACTGAACGAGATATACGCCGAGATGGGCCAACGCGCCTCAACCGACTTCGACGAGCGCAGCTCGCACGACAACAGCATCCTGAACATCATTGAAGGCAAGGGCCTGCAGATCTTCTTCCAGAACGACAAGGACTGGCACTACCGCGCCGAAGAACGTCGCTGGGTCACGCTCAACGACAAGAGCTGCTGGCGCAAAGCCGAGATGGCCAACGGCCAGCTATCAGTATCCATTTTCCACGTCCGCTAAAGTAGCGCTCTTTAGAATCCAGTGTGGGGACGGGGCTGTGCCCCGTCCCGCTCGTTCACAGCAAAGCTCATTGAGAACCTGACCTTCCGCAAACCCGCATGAACACTGGATTCCCCGAGGCAGGGGAGGGTGCCCCCAACTCGAAGGCTGTTACTGATGGCTGATAGCTGAAGGCTGACGGCTGATTTCTACTCGTACCGCAGTGCCTCAGCCGGAAGCACCCTCGACGCCGACCATGATGGATAGATAGTCGCGACGAACGAAATTGCGACCGCGACGATCGCGACGATAACGCCGTCGATCACGCGCGGCGCACTCGGGACGTAGTCGATGGAATAGACCTCAGGCGAGAGCGAGATCCAGTGATAGTGGCCGAGGCTCCACGCGAGGACATAACCAAGCACCAATCCGATTGCGGTGCCCACGATTCCGATCAGCACGCCCTGCGCGATGAAGATTCGTCTCACCTGGCGCTTGCGAGTGCCGAGCGACATCAGCACTGCGATGTCCTTCGTCTTCTCCATAACCATCATGATGAGCGAGATTAGAATGTTAAGTGCAGCGACGAAAACGATCAGGCCAATGGTGATGAACGTGACCACGCGCTCGAGCCTCAACGCCCGGAACAGCGCGCGGTTTTGTTCCATCCAGTTGGTGGTCATGAACCCCTGTCCTGCGCGCTTCTCCATCTCTTCGGCAACGGCGCCGGCGCGGTAAATATCGTCGCGCTTGAACTCGATCACGGAGACCAGGTCACCAAGACCAAAGAGCCGCTGGGAGTCGCTCAGGTCAGTCAAAGCCCAGCCGATGTCGTAGTCATAGAAACCAGTCTGGAAAATGCCGGCCACCTTGAACCGCATGTACTTCGGCACAAGACCAAACGGTGTGAGCTCTCCCTGAGGCGAAGTGACCAGCACCACGGACCCAACATTCGCTCCGATCGCGTCGGCCATGTCCTTGCCCAGGATGATCGGCGGCATGGTCTCGATGCGCCGCTGCACGGAGTCCATCGCATCAGCCTCGCTGGGCTGCGGATTGGCGCTGTCCTGCGCAGCGCCGCTCTGACTTGACGTGCTGCCAGCCTCGACTTGCTCACCGCCCGACGGCGTAGCTTTGGCAGCTGATGCCTTCTCCTGGGCGTCCGTGAGCGGTTGCACCGAGCCCCACTTTACGTTATCGAGCAGGTCGCTCACATTGCGCTCCATGTC
>JAEZPW010000402.1 GCA_023441255.1 Acidobacteriota bacterium | reverse complement strand
TTTTTCAAAATCATCGTATCTGAATCGTGACACCTTCAACTTCAGGCCGGAGACGGGACCGATGGCATTGCTAACCTGAACGGCAAAGGAGCGCGACACCTTGTGAACAGGCGGGAAAAAACTGCACGCAAAAGCGTTGGCGGACAGAAGCAGTGAGATAACCGCTGTTCGAAGCTGTGTTCGTTTCATATCGGCCCTTTGCGCGTCAAACACACGTCAGGAATAGATAACACGGCGGTAGCTGTTGCGAACAGGGCTTGTATCCACCTATCCCAAATTGGGAAGCCGAAGCCAATGGGCCTCAGTCAAGACCATAGGCCACTCGCAGACCTGTGCCCAAACACAAAAAGGGCGGCCAAGCGGCCGCCCCAACTAGAAACCAGAAACGAGAAACCAGAAACTGCTTTACTCCAGTCCCGGCGTCTTCTCCCTATCCAACTTCACTACGCGCTCCAGAAATTCCGTGAACGGCACGGTCTGCGTCTTCTCGCTGCCGCGCGTGCGGACGTTGACCGCGTTTGCCTCGGCTTCCTTGTCGCCCATGATCAGGATGAACGGAACTTTCTGCAGTGCGTGCTCGCGTATCTTGGCGTTCATTTTTTCGTTGCGTGCATCGAGTTCCACCCGCAGGCCCTGAGCCTTCAACTGATCGGCGATCTTGGTCGCGTACTCCACGTGGCGTTCGCTGATCGGCACCAGCGCCACCTGTACCGGCGAGAGCCACACCGGGAACGCGCCCGCATAATGCTCGATCAGCACGCCGAAGAAGCGCTCCACCGAGCCGAACAGCGCGCGATGCACCATCAACGGCTGATGCCGCTGGCCGTCTTCGCCGACGTATTCAAGTTCGAAGCGCGCCGGCAGGTTGAAATCAAACTGCACGGTCGAAAGCTGCCAGAGCCGGCCGATGGCGTCTACCAGCTTCACGTCGATCTTCGGCCCGTAGAACGCAGCTTCACCGGGCATGGTCTGGTAATCAATGCCGCGGCGCTTGAGCACGTTTTCGAGCGACGCCGTAGCCTGCTGCCATAGCTCGTCGCTCCCGACAAAGCTCTCGCGCTGGGCCGGGTCCATGGTCGAGAGCTCCACCTGGAACTTCTCGAAGCCGAAATCGCGCAGCACTTCCAGCGCGAAGTCAAGGCAGCCCTCCACCTCGCTCTCGATCTGCTCCGGCGTGCAGAAGATGTGCGCGTCGTCCTGCGTGAAGCCGCGCACGCGCATCAGCCCGTGCATCACGCCCGAACGTTCGTAGCGGTAAACCGTCCCCAGTTCGCCGAGCCTCACCGGCAGGTCGCGGTAAGACTTCAGCGAGTCCTTGTAGATCAGGATGTGCCCCGGGCAGTTCATCGGCTTCAGCCGGTACTCGGCGTCGTCCAGCTCCATCTCGGTAAAGAAGTTCTGCGAATAGAACCCCTCGTGTCCCGAAGTAAAGAACAGCTGCCGCCGCGCCACGTGCGGCGTATAGACCAGCGAGTAGCTATGTTTCAGGTACTGCTCGCGCATCCAGTCTTCCATGATCTTGCGGATCAGGCCGCCCTTCGGATGCCAGAAGATCAGCCCCGGGCCCGCGAGTTCCTGGATGGAGAACAGGTCAAGCTGTTTGCCGAGCACGCGGTGATCGCGCTTCTTGGCCTCTTCCAGCTTGTGCATGTACTCATCCAGCTCTTTCTTCGAGTAGAACGAGGTGCCGTAGATGCGCTGCAGCTGCGGGTTCTTCTCGTCGCCCAACCAATAGGCGCCGGCGATGTTCATCAGCTTGAAGGCCTTGATGCGCCCGGTGGAAGGCACATGTGGCCCGCGGCAGAAGTCCACGAACTTGCCGGTTTTGTAGAGCGACACTTCATCGCCGGGTTTCGTGAACTCCTCGATGAAGTGGCACTTCATGAAGTCGCCTTCTCCCTTGTACTGCTCCAGCGCCTGGTCGCGCGGAACGAAGTCCTGCGCGTAGGGGATGTCCTTCTGCTGGAGCTCGGCCATCTTCTTCTCGATACGCTCCAGGTCCTCGGGCGTGAACGGCGTCGGCCGATAGAAGTCGTAGAAGAAGCCGCTCTCAGTCGCGGGACCGTGACCCAGCTTCGTCTCGGGGAACAGTTCGAGAACGGCGGCGGCCATCAGGTGCGCCGACGAATGGCGGAACACCTCCAGCGCTTCCGGATCCTTCTCCGTCAGGATGCGCAATTCGACATCCTCGCGCAGCGGGCGCGTCAGATCGACGAGGCGCGACTCGGTGGCCGTGCCAACGGCGGCGCCTTCGGCTACGGCATGCGTGCCGTCCACGAGGGGTTTGACGGCCGCGACGAGGGCGGCCGACGCGAGTCGTGGGCTGATGGACTTGGCAATATCGAGCGCGGTGGTGCCCTGCGGCACTTCCTTCACGCTTCCGTCGGGGAGCTTTACTTTGATCATTTCCGGCATGATGACGAACTCTGAAACCGATAAGTGCCGCTGGGGTCGCCACTCCCACCCTCGCTTCGCAAGGATGGGGCACCCACGGTCGCGGCATATTCAGCGCCGTAAACAGTAGTGCACTGAAGACTTTGAGTTTAGCACGCTGGTTTGGCCGGAGTTGCAGGGTGGCAGTTCCGGCAAGAGGTCGGGTGATCACACTGCGAGAACGTCCATCACAGTTCCACCACTTTGATAGTCCGAACGCGCTTCGTTGTTGACCTCTGACATCCCTACAACGCGTCGCGACCCCGGATTTCCGGCGGAGCGCCGAGGTCCATGAATCGATAGTCGCGAGCCTCATCCCGAACGGAGCTGAGCGCCATGTTGACTTCGCGGAGGTAATAAAGAACTCCCGCAAGCAGGCTTATCAGTCCGATCACAAAGACAACGATCGCCACCAGCGCAGCCTGCTTCCAAAACAATCCGAATCCCAGCAACAGACACGATGCAATGGTCGCCGCCAGTGAGATCAGGACAAGCCTGAAGCACCGGCGAATCATCTCGGCGCGCCGCTCGATGGCGGTGATCTGCGTCGAGTAAGCCTCTGCCTCCTGCGCGTGGCCGTTTCGGGTTGCATCATGGCGCGCGTGAACGTACTGTCGCAGCCTGCTCACGATCCCCATCAGCCGCACATTGATGGACAGGATCAGCAATCCAGTGGCGGAAACAAAGATCGCTGGGGCAAGAAACCCCTGGAATATCCTGGTCGTCAAGTCATCCATCGTTGAACGTCCTCACACTCCCAAGTGAGCATAACAAACGCGTAATAAGACACAACGCCCCTCAGCGCACCCATCGTCCGCGACAGCGCCGCAGAGTTCCACGAAAAACCAGCAGCTCCACATCCGCGTACTTCCCGTGTGAATCAACTGTAGCTCACGAAAGGAGTTTCTTATGTCCGACCGCAAAGCGATCGTACTCGAACCCAAGACTCAGGCTTTCGTTGACGCGCTGAAAGCGCAGGGCGGCAAACCGATCTATCAGCTCTCATACCAGGACGCACGCAAGGTACTCGAAGATGCGCAGGCCGTCTCCGTTCGGAAACCTCCGGCCGACATCGAAGAAAAAACCTTGCCCGTCGGCCCCACCGGTGAGGTCTCAGTGCGCATTTACCGGCCGCGCGGCGCAAAAGGCGCGTTGCCGGTTGTTATGTATTTTCACGGTGGCGGCTGGGTGCTGGGCAGCAAGAACACGCACGAGCGATTGCTGCGCGACCTCGTGAACGGCACCAACGCCGCGTTCGTGTTCGTGAACTACACGCCTTCTCCCGAGGCGAAGTTCCCCGTACCCATCGAGCAAGCTTACGCCGCAACCAGGTACGTCGCAGAGCACGGCAGGGAACTCAACCTTGATGCAACACGCCTGGCACTCGCCGGCGACAGCGTCGGCGGCAACATGACCGCCGCCGTAACGCTGCTCGCAAAAGAGCGCAGAGGTCCCGACATTCGCTACCAGGTCCTCCTATATCCGGTCACCGATTCGAGTCTCTCGACCGAAAGTTATCACGACTTCGCCGACGGTCCCTGGCTCACCAAAGCTGCAATGGAGTGGTTCTGGGACGCGTACGCTCCCAACAAAGAAGACCGCAAAAAGATCACGGCCTCGCCGCTACAGGCCAGCATCGACCAACTCAGGGGATTGCCACCGGCCCTCATCGTCGTGGACGAATACGACGTTCTGCGCGACGAAGGCGAGGCCTACGCGCAAAAACTCATCCATGCCGGAGTGGAAGTGACCGCGCTTCGCGTGCTGGCCACGCATCATGACTTCGCCCTGCTCAACGCGCTCGCCGATACCCCTGCCACGTTAACCACCGTGGCGCTCGCCTCGCAGAAACTGGCCCAGGCGCTCGGAGTGGAGGCCCAGCGGCAAGTGGCCGCCTAGCCAGCGTCGGCTACATACAGTTCGATGTGAAGTGTAAGGATGAGGTGTGTCGGGACAGGACTGTGTGGGGACGGGGCTGTGCCCGCCCCTCCTTCAACCTTCGGGCGGCCTTTCGCGCTCTGAGCGTTCCTCGACTGCGTCGATGGTGCGTTCACGCCTGCCCGAATGCGCCGGAGATGCCCTTCTCCGCTCACCACGTGTAGTGTGCCGTGTACGTGATCGTCTTCTCGCCATTCGCCGCGACGGTCACAGGAAACTCGATCGTCTGGCTTTCGGTCTTCTTGTACGAATCGGAATTCTCGAACACGTTCCAGGACAAACACCGATAAAGGTGTTCCACCACGCGTACGGATACCGCTTCGTTTTTGTGATTGCGCACCTTGATCTCGAATGACTCGTCGAGAGTACGCTTGCTGTTGTCGATCACGTAGTTCGTCCGGCGACGCTCACCGGCGAGATCGAACGCGTTGCCGGTGTACACGCGCACTTTTTCGTCGCGTGGCGTGTGGTCGATCACGTTCTCACCCGTAAACTCCACCTGTCCGTCGTCGTTGCGGCGATAGAAGCGCAGGCGACCCTTGGGCAGCGGCATGCCGAGGTGGTTCGTCTCGGAGTTCATGAACTCGCGCATCACCCACACCTTCGGATTCGACTCGGTCCCGTAATTCTGGTCGTTGCGAATGTTTTCCCAACCCCAACCGTTGTAGCGGTTCCGGTCGATGTAGACGCCGTCGTAGACGTAAACTCGTTTGGCCGGAACCGAAGCGGCGCGGATGAACTCCACCTGCTTGGTCTCGCGGTCATGCAGCGTTGTCGGCCGCGCCAACGTGTAGAGGTGATATTCGTCGAACACCTTCTCGCTGACCGGCGCCGCCATGCTTTTGAAAACGACTTCGGCGCGTGCCGCCACCATGTCGTAAGCCTGCCCGGGCTGTATCTTGCTCACGTCACCGGCCATGAGCTTTATGCGCGCATTCTCGAACGTCTTGCCGGTCTGGTTATCGATCGTTACCCATCCAACCAGGTCGACCGTGTCGCCCTTATCGGGAGCGACGATGTTGTAATCGGCCTCCCAGGTCATGCCGCCGGTCACGTACGAAAGCTCGGCCTGCAGCGGTCCCGCCTGATCGGTGGACAACAGCCACGCCAGCGTCGGCTTCAGGATGGTGCCATCCGCCAGCGAAGGGAAGATCGGGGTCCCGGGTAGCCCGAAGCGGAGCTGGCCGTCCACCTCGATGATCGGCTGCTGTGCCGTCTGCGCATACGACATCTGCTGCTGGTAGTAGGAAGAGCCGTAACGCCGCATCGCCATGTAGTTGTGCGGCGCGTAGCCGCTGCGAATGATCTTTCCCTTCACGATCTGCTGATTGATCATGAAATCGATGGTCTTGCCTTCGAAGAGCGAAAGCAGCATCTGCTCCGAAACCGGATCGGCTCGGTAGTTCTGTTCCAGCACCTGTATCGGTCGCTTGCCCGAAACATCGCGCAGGATCACCGAATCCGGCTCAAGATGCATGGTGATGTCGTTCACCACCACGTTGTTCACGCCGGACTTGAGTTGCAGCGGCAACTCCTGACGGACCACTGCGAAATCCTGGTTGTAAACCGTGATCGAGGGCGAAGCGGACTGCTCCGCCGCAAAAAGCGACACTGCGCCGAACAACACAGTACTGGCAAAGAGCACTACGGCAAGACTTCGAACCATGACGCGTCCTCCGATGGCTGACGAGAGCAGCCTACGAACTTAGAACGAGGGCGGCAAGAGTTCTTGCAAAAAGAGTGCGCGCAAGATCGCTGGCGAGTTCCGCGAACAAACTTTTGTGTTGACCCAAGGTTAAGAATCGGTGTCTAAGTAAGTGGCTGGAGGCGACCATGCGGTGGCTGGCTCTTGTCATGGTGCTGCTTGGTGCGTGGGCTAATGCCCAACAGCCCTCGTGTGACCTCGTTTCGGAGCAGGAGCTTCCGAACTGCACTTTCACGACCCGCTCCAACTACGCACTCCACGGACTCGTGCGTAGCCTCCGCGTAACCAAACAGGACTTGGCTCCCGATCCTCGCAAGTCCGCCGGTGAAGGGAAGCGGCCTAAGCTCTGGGTGCAGGAACCCGGTGTGTGGATCGTATTCAGCCGCGAAGGCAGCATCGTCGAGAGCGCCGCGGCTTTGTCTGCCGACGGAACTCCGCTGAGTCCCACACGCCAGCGAACGAGGACGCAAGGCGACGTGACCACGACCGTATCAAAGACCGACGGCGTGCAGGACGGCATCACGCGTCAGGACAAATTCGACGACAAGGGACAGCTCGCGGAGCAGATCGCATACCGTAACGGAAAGCTGTTCTCGCGCCACATCCAGAAACACGACGGCCCCGGCCTGTTGATCGAGGACCTTACGTACGACGCTGAAGGGAAGCTCATTTCGCACTCAAGCGAACGGCTTGACACTCACGGCCGGATGATTGAGGCGATCAACATCGACAATGGCCAGCTGATCCAGCACATACGCGACACCTACGACGAGAACAGCGGCGACTTAGTCTCGCGCGGCTTTTACGACGAGAAAGGGCTGTTCCGCGAAATTACGCTTCGCGACCGTGAGGCCATCTCCTGGTGGCAGCGGCCCGGCTGCAGCCATCTGTGCAAGGACCAGTCGCACGGCGTCGGCCTCAATGTGCCGTTTCACGAAACCGTCTCTTACGAGTTCCAGGAAGACGGCTCGCTGCTCGCCACCGTTGAGCACCACGAAGGACGTTACGGAAACATCGATAACGACGTGGTTGAACTCTCAAAAGCCGGCGCTCCGCCAATCGAAAGAATCTCGTATCGCTATGTACGCGACCACAACGGCAACTGGACCGAGCGCGTCACCTCAATTCTTGATCCAGTCACCCGCCAGATGGTGGACGTGCGGCGAGACACGCGCGAGCTAACCTACTACTGACCGCTTTCATTCACTCTCAAGTTCCAGCCTGGGCTCGACCGGCGCGAGATGCCGATACGCCAGATTCCGTCATGGCAGAAAAGGCGCGGATCACGCAAAACATCTTCGCGAAAGTCGTGTTAGGACTATGACATGGATGGCATCACCGCGAAGATCGCACTGATCGCAGTTCTCAGCGTGGGCATCGGCATCGTGGGTACCGGCAAGGCTCGCGCGCAGGCGTCTCCCGGCAGCGTGACAGGGCAGGTCAAGAGCGAGTCCGGACAAGTCATCGCCGGAGCGAAAGTTTCCGTCAAGAGCGTAACCAGCGGCGAAGCGCACGAGGCGCAGACGGATTCGACTGGCCAGTATTCGGTAACCGGACTGCCCGCGGGCGACTACGAAGTTGCGGTTTCCGCGCCTGGTTTCAGCACGGAAACGCACCGGGTAACGCTCGCCGCCGGAGCTACCCAGACCATGGACATGAAGCTGGCGCCCGAGCTTTCGGTGGGATCGCTCGGATTCCCCACGGCGCAAACACAGGGAAGCGCGCAGCAACAGGCGCTGCTGGACCGCCGATCGCACATGCTGCAGGTGCACCAGAAGCTCGGGCTTATCACGGCGTTCCCGATGGCCGCTACGCTGATTTCCTCCACGCAGGCGGGCGGAAGGCACAGCAGCGACACCGGACGCAATGTACATATCGCGCTGGGTTCGGCCACAACTGGTCTTTACGCCGCGACGGCCTATTACGCGATCTTCGCGCCGAGGGTGAAGGGCGAGCCGCGCCACGGGCCCACGCGCTTCCATGAGGTGATGGCGTTCATCCACGGTCCGGGCATGGTCATGACGCCGGTTCTGGGCGCAATGGCCGCGTCGCAGCTCAATAACGGCGAACGGGTTCACGGCATTGCCAGCGCTCACGGCGAAGTGGCGGTCGTCACGGCTGCCGCCTACGGGCTGGCCCTGATCTCGGAAACGAAGCCGAACTGGATTCCCGGCCTCGGGCACAAGTTCAACGCGGTGTTTGCGCCGCATCGTTCGTCGAGTGAACAGGCGTCGAGCGAACAACCGACGCGACAAGAGACCGGAACTGTGGCCGGCGCAAACGCTCCAAAAGAAGCGGCCGCTGCACCCTGACCTGGATCCCGAACTATCATGAAACGATATGCATTCGTTCCCCTGCTGATGCTGGCGCTCTCGCTGGCTGCACGCGCGGATGGTCAATGGCTTCTAAAGCAATCAACCATCACCTACCATATCTCGCACCCGCTACATCAGGTCGCGGGCGTGAGCCACGAGGCCCGCGGCAAAGGCGTGTGCCAGCAGGGGGAGTGCAACTTCCTGGCCGCCGCACCGGTGAAGTCGTTCGCGTCCGGCGACACGAACCGCGATCTGCACATGGTGCAATCGGCGCGTGGCGCCGAGTTCCCGATCGTATCGGTGCGAACGCAGCTGCCTGAGTCAACGCTGGACTCGCAGGAGATCCGCGCCGACCTCCAGGTGCAGTTCGCAGGGCAAACTGCGACTTTCAGGCAGGTGCCGTTTCATCTCGCCAGTCAGGGCGGCGAGATCCGTCTCACCGGCACCATCCCGGCCACGCTCTCAGACTTCAAAATTCCGCCACCGCAACTGCTCTTCGTTCCGGTGAAGAACGAAATGCCGATTGACGTAGATATGACCTGGCACAAGCAGTAGGACGGCCTCTGGACCGAGCGCATCACCTCTATCCTTGATCAGAACAAGATTGAACCGCCGAGGGCTCAGAGGAAAGCCGGCCACGGAGAATCACGGATACGTCGGTCGCAAGAGGACCTCGCGGACGGGAACTGCCCCACGTTAGCTGCGCGGAACGTGGGGCACCAGGCGATTGGCGGTTCAGCGGAAGTTTACTGGTTCGTCAGCTCCCTCCCCCACCCCCGGCGAAATCAGCTAAATTCTACTGTTTACGACACTTAAATCAGACGATCAGATCAGTCGAAATCCGACCTGATTCCCGATCTGCCTGACGCTACGCCTGTTGCGCAGGTTTACATATCGGTAACGCTGTTTGGTGGCCCACACAACGCGATTTTCGTCGTGTGGGGGTAACCGAGCTGTGCCGCGTCTCGCTTGCAGCCGAATCACAGGTTGTTAAAGAGCACGGCAGTCCGACAGTTTCGTCGAGCTAGCATGGACGACTGTAGCAACGAATTCCTACATGCAAACATGAGCGCCAGAAAATTTACGAAATCAGAACAGGATTGAACCGCAGAGGACGCAGAGGAAAAAGCTGGCCACAAATTTCACGGATGCTCACGGATAGGTCGGGTCGCACGAGGATGTCGGGGAAAGGAACTGCCCAACGTTAGCTGCGCGAACGTGGGCAACGGGCACCTGCCGGGCTTCTCAAGTGAATTCTTGGGGTATCGCGTTTCTCACTTGCATCGCCCAGCGATGTAGATGAACATCAGTGGGACCAAAAGCAGAACTAGGGGAACAAATGGATACAGTGGAGTACTGTCTGTTCCGGTATTCACTCATCTTGCCGTCTCAGCAGTCGTGGTTCCATTACCCCGTTAGCCGTACTGACGTGTTTCTCGCGGCACTTCGCGAGAAGGCTTTCACACGCGTCAGAGAGGGTTACAGATGGCACATTGGCAACGTCAAGTTGTTCTCTGAAACATCTGGGTATTTCAGGATCGGACGAACAACTCGCACACAGATCGAGAAGTTCGATGAAGAGAGTGGCAATTTTGTTGAAGAACAACAGGAAACCAGCCCATATACTCACTGCGTCTTCGACAGCCTGATCGGTTTCATTGGTATTGCGAAGAAGTCCTCTCTCTCGCCAACACCAGAAGGAATTGCTCGTAGGATTGTAGAAGTCCTTTCAAGAACTACTCCTATCGTTGAGAATGAGATTGAGGTCGAGATTGGTGCAATTCCTGACCCCGACAGCTTCTTGCGCGAAATTGCAGAAGCTTATGCAGTCAAGAAATTCACCGCCACCTTCCATGGCCCAAATCCAATCGATGCCGATGAGGTTTTCCAACGTCCGTTAGCTAACCTATTGGCCAAAGCGGGCGGGAAGAAAGGCCGGGCCGAACTTTCTGGCGATGATCTCGATAGAGATGTTTTAGCGACCTTGGCCAGAAGTAGTGCGGTGACAGGTAACGAAGCAAGCGCTCGAATCCGGCGCGAGAGGGGTAAGCGGTCGGTTAAGGTTAATCTTCGCGGCACGATTGTTGGTGCAGCCTATGACGAAGAACAGCACGACCCGAGGCAGGTGCTAGAAGAGCTTGAAGGATTGTATCGACGAGTGGGGCAGAGGGATGAGACAAGTACGCATCGATGACATTGGCGACCTGCAAGAACAATTCAATTCGCTTGGTAATTCTTTTATCTATCGAGGTCACGCCAATTCCGAGTGGAGTCTCCAGTCTTCTTTAGAACGTGTCCTGGGCGACAGATGGGCAGATGCGAGGACTTTCGAGGACGTCTCTCTTGAGCGATTCAAGGCAAAGTTCCATTTGTATGACCGTGAGAACATAGCGCCAGACTCGAAACTTGCTTGGCTCGCTGTAATGCAGCACTACGGAGTCCCTACTCGATTGCTGGACTTCACGGAAAGTCCGTACGTGGCTCTGTATTTCGCACTAGAGGCGTATCAAGTAACTACGAAAAAGGATTTAGCGGTCTACGCGCTCGATTATTCAGCAGTAATGGAAGCGTCGATCTCTTATATACGCACTCAGGACTCCTCGTTCGAAGAAACGAGGGCAACGGTTAACACGAGGCAAGACAACGTATTCGATAACACTGTCGATCGTTTCGCATACGATATACTCTGGGTCACTGAACCAAGACGACACAACCAGAGACTCGACCGACAAGGCGGCTGTTTTCTAATTGCGGGCAATCGTGCAACTCGTATTGAGGACGCCTTGAAGCTTCCCAGATACAGCAAATGTGAGTGCATCAAATACACCATCGACGCGTCTCTTTATCTCGCAATATTCGCCCTGCTGCGGAAGATGAATGTCACCAGCAAAAGTCTCTACGGTGACTTGGACGGTCTAGCGCAATCGATTCGAATGGAGATGCAGGCGTATTCGCTGGAAATGCAGGTAAAAGCAAAGCAAAGAGCTGCGAATTAGGCGGCCCCACAACGCGGTTTTCGTTGTGTGGGGCTGTTGTCGTGATAAGTTTTTCGGCGGCAACATTGTCAGCTAACCGGCCCGCCCTGGATATAGTTTGTGCGTATGGAGATTGTCTACTATCCCGACATGTATCTGACTTCAGAACGCCTTCTGAAGGAATTGTTACTCTGCTGGGGAAGTATCAAGACCATAGTTCCTCCTACAGAGAAGGCGTACGCAGATGCATACCTCTCTGGGGAGATAACACACGAGACCCATTTTCCGCTAGAAGGCTACAAGGCTATTTACGACTTGGCGGGTGATAGGGTTATCGACTTTCTGGAAATCCGAGACGAGGAGCGTACGAGAGCTTCGGAACAAATGCTCGAGTTGTTGACGAAGTGGAACGCTGATACGCGCTTTTATGATTCGCTAAAGATACATTCGTTCGAGGATTTAATCGGCAAACACGTCGAGTGGTATTGGTTCCTTCACGAGAAGCTTGAGAAGCCGCTCATCGAGCTGATGCTGGAAGAGCACCTAGTTGTTGATCTGGCTCCCGGAGAAATCGTTGGATTTCAACAGGTAGGAAAGTCCTACATGAGCGTGATTGCGGCCGAGGTCCAAAACAGCAGGAACATCCGCCTCATTACGGACGATGAATACTACCTTGCTGCAAAAGGACCTGCTACGCTGCAACGGAACCAAGGACAGCCGACAAATGACAGCTACGAACTTGTCTCACTTTTTATTCCGCAGGTCTTCTTCGATTCTGCCGTTCTAGATCGCTTGTCCTGGAAGGATATCCTGTCGATGAGGCAGGATCTACTACCCTACGCCGAGGCTTTTTACGGGGAGGTGGAGCGCTACCAACAAGAGATCAACGCGCTTGCCGCAGCTAACCGAGGGGACGAAGCTTTCGCGAAATTTTGCGAATTCTGCGAGCGGGTGGCCGCTAGTTTCCGACCGTTTGCTAAAGAGGTCGGAAAAGTACTTCGGTTGGTAGAACCAGAAACTCTGGGTATGCTGAGTGGCATTTTGTTGCCATTCGTCGAATTGACGGGTGTAACTCCCAACGTCCACAAAGTGTGTGAAGTCGCGACGCTCGCATCAACGATTGGCGCCTACTCGTTGTCTGGAGTGCGACGAAAGCTCGGATTCGAATATCTCGAGAACCTTGACCGTTCTCTCCGAATTGCTGGAATGAAGGATACAATCACGTGTTTGATACCTCATGGGTTACGTGAGGGCGCGGCTATAATAAAGCGCAAGAAAACAAGAAAGCCAGGTGTCCCACGTTCGCGCAGCTAACGTGGGGTAATCCCACTCTTCGTGCACGAACGTTGTCGCCTAAGCCTTCCGTCGAGCCGTGCCGACGGGGAGCGCGTGCAGGGTCTTGCCTGCGGACGTAAATGCCATGATTTCGCTTCTTGCCTGCGCGGGATCGAGGAATCGAACATCGAGCAGGCCGGCGCTGGGCAGGCCGTAGAGTTGAAAGCTGATCTCGGCAAGGCAAAGGCTCCAGCCTTCCAGCCACGCTTCGAGTTCTTTTCTTTGTTGTGCGTCCCCGGCGAAGACAACGATCAGATCGATGTCGCTCCCCGCGCCGGCATTGCCGAGTTCGGTGCTGCCATACAAATAGACGTCTCGCACTCCAAAGCGGGCCGGGTCAATGCATGCTGCGATCCGTTCGGCGAATCGCTGGCGCCAGCGCCAGTGTTCCGGCGCCGCGCCCAGGCGCTCACTGCCGAGTTCGCGTTGCTTCCACTCCAGGTACTCGCCGATGCGATGGGCGATGTTATCCAGGAGCTCTTGTTCCTCGCGGAGAAAAGGGCCTTCCCACGCGGTCGGTTTCTCACTCTTGTAATGGACCTCGATGACGCCGACCTGCGTACGCCAAATAGATATGGGTGAACGCATCCGCCATGGGGTGTCGACGAAGTCGGCGAGAGCGTGAGTGCGACCAAAGTACTCGATGCGGGCGGTCGTATCTTCGGGGTATTGCCACGCTGGCGGGATCGCGTCGAGGATCCAGTTGAACACCACGGTCGGAGGCTCTTCACGACGCGAGAGGGCGGAGATGACCGTGTAAAGACACCGCAGCTCTTTTGCTCTTTCGCGGAGAGACCAGAGTTCTACAGCTTCAGCGGACGGAACATCGGCATCCATGCGCATATCTTAGCGAAAAACTTGCCCTTGGTAGAACGTCAGGCACGGCACTGAGTCAAACGTTCCCTTGACGATCGAATCGCGCTACAACCGGCCACGCAACTTTACTGGTTCGAGTAGCGAACCGCCGGGGACGAATGCGGATTGTGCGAACAACTCTAACTGGCTGAACTGGCTCTGAGGTGCTGGTCGCCGAGTACAAGGCCAGCGTCCGACACGGAACATGATCGAGAGGCGTAGGACGCACGACAATCCTTAACCTTGGGTCGGACAGACGTTCGAGTTCGTCGGCTTCCCACGGATCGTGCTCTCGACGCGAACGCGGATCGCGACCGTTCAACACCTGGAGGTGTTCCGATGATGCACACAAGCTTTTCTGCGCGGGCAGTAGCGTGTTTACTGCTGCTGGCAAGCTGCGCATGGGCGGGCCAGCAACCTGCCAAAGCCAAACCGGCCGCCGACAAGGTTCCGATCACCACTTCGTCTGAGAAAGCGCGGCTGTTCTACCTGGAAGGTCGTGATCTTAACGAGAAACTACGCGTTACCGACGCTCACGCCCTTTACCAGAAGGCGGTGGAGATCGATCCCAACTTCGCCCTGGCTTGGGTCGGACTGGCGAATACTTCGGGAACGGCGAAAGACTTTTTCGACGCGACCACGCGTGCCGCGTCTCTCGCGCCTAAAGTGACGGAAGGGGAGCGCCGCATCGTCCTTGGGCTTGAAGCCGGAATGAAGAACAATCCAGCGGAAGTGCTCAGTAACTACACCGCCCTGGTAAAGCTCTATCCGAACGACGAGCGAGCGCAGACTTTGCTCGGCAATACCTATTTCGGCCGGCAGGATTACCCGGCCGCAATCGAGCACTTTGAGAAGGCAATCAAGATCAACCCGTCGTTTTCCCAGCCGTACAATCAGCTCGGGTACGCGTATCGGTTCGTGGAGCGATACGATGACGCGGAGAAGACATTCCGCAAATACACCGAGCTGATCCCGGACGATCCCAATCCATACGACTCTTATGCCGAACTGCTGATGAAGATGGGGCGTTTCGACGAGTCGATCAAGAATTACCAGAAGGCACTGTCGATCGATCCCAACTTCGTGGCGTCCTACATAGGCATCGGGAACGACTACATCTATATGGGCGACCTGGAAAAAGCGCGGGCCGCGTTTGCGAAGATCAACGAAGTTGCGCGCAACACCGGCGAGCGCCGCACGTCGCACCTGTGGATGGCCGCTTCATACGTGAACGAAGGCAAGACCGACAAGGCTATAGAAGAGATCGAGGCGGGCTCGAAATTAGCACAAGCCGAGAACGACGCTGCCGGCGTGTCCGCAGACCAGACCCAGATCGGCGACATCCTGCGCGAGGCCGGCCGTTTCGACGAAGCCTTAGCGCATTACAGGCAAGCGGTCTCGGTGATCGAAAAAGCGCAGGTACCACCGGAAGTAAAGGCGGCCACCCAGCGCAACCTGCTCTTTGAGGAAGGCCGCGTTGCCGTGCTGAAGAATGACCTCGCGACGGCCAAGGCGAAGTCTGCCGAGTATGCGAAACAGGTAGCGCTTAAGAACCGTCCGTTCGAGGTCAGGCAGCAACACGAGTTGGCCGGAATGATCGCGCTGGCGGAGAAGCGCAATGATGACGCGGTCGCCGAGTTCAAGCAGGCGAATCAGCAGGACCCCAGAGTGCTGCTCATGACCTCGCGAGCGCTAAGGGCTGCGGGCAAATCGAGTGAAGGCGCAGCGTTCGCCACCAAGGCCGAGAAGTTCAACGGACTCGCCTTCAACTACGCGTACGTCCACAACCAGTCGACCAAGGGCGAGGCGCGAGCGGCGCAGTAGCGTGCGCAGGCACGTCCGAGCTGCTGCACATCACTGGCCCGAGTTGTCGCAGGAATTATTGAGCGAGCTCGTTTGGTTTTGTACCGCCCGTTGTTTTGGAACCCGGTAGTATGCCGCCGCATATTCAGGGCGAAAAAGCCCGTTGAGCGGAGGCCGCCTATGAAATTGAACATCGTTTGGCTCGCAGTTGCGCTGGCGATGGCAACGCTGCCGGTCGCCAAAGCAGAGGTCGTGAGCGACGCGAAGTTTCCGATCAGCCTGCAAGTTTTCATCCCTTGCGCCAACGGAGGCGCGGGAGAGGTCGTCGACATCAGCGGTACGCTTCACGACGTCTTCGCCGTAACGATCGACGGGAACAACATGCATTTTGTTACCGTGGACAACCCGCAGGGTATCAGCGGGACAGGCGAGACCACCGGGGTGAAGTACCAGGGAACGGGAGTGACGCGTTCTGACTTGAACGTTCAGAATGCCGGATTCCCGGTTTCCAACACGTTTGTCAACAATTTCCGCATCATCGGTCAGGGACCCGGTAACAACTTTCTCGTTCACGAAAACTTGCACGTAACGATCAGTGCGAATGGCACGGTGACGGCGTACCACGACAACTTCACGTTTGAGTGCAGGTAGCGATGGGTGGTTGTGGACCGCACCAGCAGCCGCGGTAAGACAGATTGACGCCGGCCATGGAATTGAAAAGGCCCTCAGCCTCGCGCTGGTGGCCCTCTTTGTGGAATTCAATACGTTGTTCCGGTTTGTCCGGTCTCGATGGAATCTTGTAAGCGCTCCGTCCCGCGAGGGACGGAACGAATTTAGCCCCGGATGGAATCCGGGGTATGGCGCATGTAAGCTGCAAGTGCCGGAGGCACGGCGGATACGCGCTTCCTGCGTGCCTCCGGCACTCAATCGTCTCGTCGGCTTCTACCCAGCACTGCGTGCTGGGCTAAATTCGTTTGCATGCCTCCGGCATGCACTAGCCAGGAACAACGTCTCGAGACACCACAGCTAGTTCTAGTTACGGGCGTGCTCAACGCCGCCGATCTGCGCCAGGTGATGCAGCAGGTGGCGCAGGTAGTCCTCGACCAGAAATCGGAGTGTGACGGGTTGGTTGTCGCCGATGCGGCAAACCACTTCCTGCTTATCCGCAGGCAATTGGGCGATTACGTGGGCGAGCAGGCGGTTGTAGTTTGCCCAGAGCGCGATCAGCACCGGCCAAGGGACTTCCTGTGCGCCCTGGATCCGAGACCAGCTCTCCTGGTCGTAGGCGGGGAAGTCCAATGAGGACTGGAGCGCCGCGCGCACGAACCTTTGGTGGTTGTTCGAGGCGGAGTCGATCAGGTGACCGAGGACCTGCTTGCGGGACCATCCGCCGACGAGCACAGGTTTCGCGCTTTCGTCTTCGCCCACCTGGCGAAGCAGGCTTTCAGCGGAGCCGACGATTCGAGAGAGTTCCACACTGACTGAAGTCATTCGGATACCCGCCCATCATTCACATTACGACCTTTCAGGAACACATTACGGCGTTTCGGGAAAGGTTGCGCAAAAACAAAAAGGCCACCAGCGTTGGCTGATGGCCTTTTTTAGAATTTATCCCGGCGGCGTCCTACGCTCCCACACACTTTCGCGTGCAGTACCATCGGCCCGGCGAGGCTTAACTTCCGTGTTCGGGATGGGAACGGGTGTGACCCTCGCGGTAAAACCACCGGAAATTTGATCGCGTGTTGCGCTGCCGATCGTGGGCGGCGCGGTTCGGAATCCATCCGTCACGCGAAACTTAAAGAACTGTGAGGACGATGCCTCACAACTGAACAGATTGGGAAATCATCTTTGGCCGTACTGACTCGAGCGCGAGTCAGCGGCGTGGGTGGCAGGTTCGCCACCTTGCGCTCGGTAAATTTTATGGTCAAGCCGAACGGGCGATTAGTACTGGTAAGCTACACGCATTACTGCGCTTCAACATCCAGCCTATCAACCAGATAGTCTCTCTGGGCCCTTCATTACCCTTGGGGTTGGGAGATCTCATCTTGAGGAGTGCTTCCCGCTTATATGCATTCAGCGGTTATCACAACCGAACTTCGCTACCCAGCCATGCCGTTGGCACGACAGCTGGAACACAAGAGGTTCGTCCATCCCGGTCCTCTCGTACTAAGGACAGGCCCTCTCAAATCTCCTACGCCCACACCAGATAGGGACCGAACTGTCTCGCGACGTTCTGAACCCAGCTCACGTACCGCTTTAATAGGCGAACAGCCTAACCCTTGGAACCTTCTACAGCTCCAGGATGCGATGAGCCGACATCGAGGCGCCAAACCGGAGCGTCGATATGAACTCTTGGCTCCGATCAGCCTGATATCCCCGGCGTACCTTTTATCCGTTGAGCGATGGCCCTTCCATGTGGAACCACCGGATCACTATGACCGACTTTCGTCTCTGCTCGAAATGTCTCTCTCGCAGTCAGGCTAGCTTATGCCATTGCACTCAACGACTGATTTCCGACCAGTCTGAGCTAACCTTTGCACGCCTCCGTTACTCTTTGGGAGGCGACCGCCCCAGTCAAACTACCCACCATGCAGGGTCCCTCTTCCGGATTACGGAAGCAGGTTAGATATCAAATAACAAAAGGGTGGTATTTCAACGTCTGCTCCACTGCAACTGGCGTCACAGCTTCATAGCATCCCACCTATCCTACACATTTGTCACCTAATACCACTGCAAAGCTATAGTAAAGGTTCACGGGGTCTTTCCGTCTAACCGCGGGTACTGAGCATCTTAACTCAGAATTCAATTTCGCTGAGCCTATGTTGGAGACAGCGGAGAAGTCGTTACGCCATTCGTGCAGGTCGGAACTTACCCGACAAGGAATTTCGCTACCTTAGGACCGTTATAGTTACGGCCGCCGTTTACTGGGGCTTCGGTTCAATGCTTGCACATCTCTCCTTAACCTTCCAGCACCGGGCAGGCGTCAGACCCTATACTTCATCTTTCAATTTAGCAGAGCCCTGTGTTTTTGTTAAACAGTCGCTACTCCCTAGTATGTGCCCCCTACCACCGGTTGCCCGACAATAGGGCTTGCTTATCCCGAAGTTACGCAAGTATTTTGCCTAGTTCCTTCAACATAGTTCTCTCAAGCGCTTTGGTATTCTCTACCTGTCCACCTGTGTCGGTTTCGGGTACGGTCTTATGTTAGGGCTATTTCCTGGAACTGCTCAGCTGCAACCAAAATCCATTAATCAGTTACAACATCCGCAATCCGTCACTTCCTAACTGGTCAAGGAATATTAACCTTGTTCCCATCGACTACGCTTCTCAGCCTCGCCTTAGGGGCCGACTAACCCTGCGCAGATTAGCTTTACGCAGGAAACCTTGGACTTTCAGCGGGAGAGTCTCTCACTCTCCTTTTCGCTACTCATGTCAGCATTCTCACTTCTGATACCTCCAGCAAACTTTACAGTTCACCTTCGCAGGCCTACAGAACGCTCCGCTACCACTTGCGTAAAACGCAAGTCCGTGACTTCGGTATATGGCTTTAGCCCCGTTACATCTTCGGCGCAAATCGTCTTGTTTAGATCAGTGAGCTATTACGCTTTCTTTAAAGGATGGCTGCTTCTAAGCCAACCTCCTGACTGTTTTGGACAATTCACTTCCTTTACCACTTAGCCATAATTTTGGGACCTTATTCGACGGTCTGGGCTCTTTCCCTCTCGACAATAGACCTTAGCACCTACTGTCTGTCTGGTGTATATCACTGTTGAGTATTCGGAGTTTGATAGAATTTGGTAAGGATCGCTCCCCCCTAGTTCTTTCAGTGCTCTACCCCTCAACGTGTCCGTACACCGCACTACCTAAATAGTTTTCGCGGAGAACCAGCTATTTCCGAGTTTGATTGGCCTTTCACCCCTAGCCACAATTCATCCCCGACTTTTTCAACAGGCGTGGGTTCGGTCCTCCAGTTGGTGTTACCCAACCTTCAACCTGATCATGGCTAGATCACTCGGTTTCGGGTCTAATGCATGTAACTTATCGCTCTATTAAAACTCGCTTTCGCTACGCCTACACCTACCGGCTTAAGCTTGCTACATACACTAAGTCGCTGACCCATTATACAAAAGGTACGCCGTCACTCTTGCGAGCTCCGACTGTTTGTAGGCATCCGGTTTCAGGTTCTATTTCACTCCCCTTGTCGGGGTGCTTTTCACCTTTCCCTCACGGTACTTGTTCGCTATCGGTCATGCACGAGTACTTAGGCTTGGAGAGTGGTCTCCCCATG
>JAEZPW010000374.1 GCA_023441255.1 Acidobacteriota bacterium | reverse complement strand
AGCTGACTGTGCCGATCCCGTGCAGACCACCGAATTCGTGGACTTGCCGAAGATAGCGCCGATGCCGCCAGTGGCCATGATCACGGCGTCCGCAGGGAAAGTTACGACTTCCATCGAGCGCAGATCCATGGCGCAGATGCCGCGGCACACGCCCTGCGAGTCGATCACGCCCGAGAGGAACTCCCAGCTCTCGTACTTTGTGACCTTGCCCTCCGATTCATAGCGGCGCACCTGCTCGTCCAGTGCGTACAGAAGCTGCTGCCCGGTAGTTGCACCGGCGAATGCAGTGCGATGGAAAAGCGTGCCGCCGAACCGCCGGAAATCAAGCAGTCCTTCCGCCGTTCGGTTGAAAGGGACGCCCATGCGGTCGAGCAGGTCGATGATGCCCGGCGCCATGTCGCACATGGCCTTTACCGGGGGCTGATTGGCCAGGAAATCGCCGCCGTAAGCTGTGTCGTCGAAGTGCTGCCAGGTGGAGTCGCCTTCGCCTTTCAGGTTTTTCGCCGCGTTGATGCCGCCCTGCGCGCAGACGGAGTGCGAACGCTTCACCGCCACGATGGAGAACAGGTCGCAATGTCCCCCCATCTCGGCAATCTTGATCGCGGCGGAAAGACCTGCAAGGCCGCCGCCTACCACAATGATTCTGGGATTTGCTGCCATGATGATCTTCTGCGTCCTTATTGTTCCTGCCCGGGTTTCACTATGCCCTGCTGGATGGCTTCGTGCCGATGCATGTCCCATTCCGGCTTGAACTGCTGCTTTGGCCAGTCGGGAGACGGGTTCGTGAAGGCCCACACGGTAGCCAGCCCGATCACGATCAGCACAGCCGAAATTGCCACGCCCACCACCTGCATTCGCTTACGGGCGCGATCCCCAACGACAATGCCCCACTTCGCGCAAAACAGGAAGACACCGTAACCGAAATGCCACGAAGCGGCGATGATGCCGATGGCATAGAACACGACGGCGTAGGTGTGCGTCAGTTCGTTCTGTACCTTCCAGAACGCAGCGTCGCTCCAATCAAAAAGGTGTACGCCGCTGAAGCGCATCGTGTAGACGTGCCAACCTATGTACGCGAACGCTACGATGCCCGTCCAGCGCTGCAGCGTGTACATCCAGTTGTTCATCCACGGGTATTCGGACGAGTTGTTCTCGCCACGCCACCAAATGTAACCGCCGTAGAGTCCGTGAAAGAGCAGAGGAATATAGATCCCAAAGACTTCCAGCCAGATCGCGAACGGCAGTCCAGTCAGGAACTTCACCTGCTTGATGTAAGCGTCAGGACCGTTCGTTGCGAATGCGTTGGAGATAAAATGCTCCAACAAAAAAGCTCCGACCGGGACGATGCCGCTGAGGGAATGAAGACGACGCCACAAAAACGAGTTACCCTGGCCGGCGCGAAGAGGCGGAACCCCGGCTGGGATTTTGGCCGAGCTGTTCTCGACCGGACGACCGACTGTTGTCGCCACGGAACAACTCCTTAGGGTTGAATAGCTTGGTGGTTAAGCTTCACCGCGATTATCTTTCCGCGAGAAGCAGAGTGTCAAGAAGATACCGGAACGCCTGTGACCCCGCTCACATCACTTGTGTTCATGAGAAGGGATAAGCCGCAGGCCATCTACTTCAAGAGATGATTTGGATCACGCCCCAGATTCGCTCTGCAGTTCCGGTGCATGTTCAGAATACCAACGTAAGAGTTTGCGGAATGCCTGGCCGCGGTGGCTCACCGAACTCTTTTCTTCAGGAGACAATTCGGCGAATGTTTTGGCGAACTCGGCAACGTGAAACAGGGGATCATATCCGAACCCACCGTTCCCGCGCGGCTCATGCAATATCGTCCCTTTCACTTCGCCCCGGCATACCACCAGTGTTCGCCCGTTCCGTGCAGCCGCTATGGCGCAGATGAACCGCGCTGTTCTCATGTCTTCAGGAGTGCCGCGAAGTTCGCGAAGAAGTCGTTCGTTGTTGTCGCGGTCACTCGAGTTGCCGTCCTCGGCCTTGCCGGCTGCGTCGGCAGCGTACCGAGCGGAGCGAACGCCGGGTGCGCCGCCCAGCGCATCCACGCGCAATCCGGAGTCATCCGCGAGCACGATCCGGTCTTTCACGAATCGGCTGTAGTGCTCGGCCTTCTTACAGGCATTTGCCTCAAAAGTGGGAGCGTCCTCCCGCGCCACCGGGATTTCAGAAAACTGCGGCACCGGAACTATCCGAATTCCGAACTCGGCCGCCGCCGCATCGAAGTCGCGCAGCTTGCCGGCATTAGAGGTGGCCACGAGCATCACACGTCTGCTTTCCGTTCCCACTTGCATGGCCTCCGATTGTACTCGATTCCTCATCGCCGCAAACTTTTCCGATCTTCGGCCGCAAGCGCTTACTAGTGCCGCGAATGTGCACTCTTCTTTCACGCGGAACGCGAGAACCACTTTCGCGTTTCACATCGATATGTTTATAATTAGCTCGCAGCAGCCAATCAGCCTGCGAAGCGCGCCCTTAGCTCAGTTGGATAGAGCGTCTGGCTACGAACCAGAAGGTCGGGTGTTCGAATCACTCAGGGCGCGCCATATCGTGAGATTTTCAGAGGCACCTCTTGTCGGGTGCCTCTTCCATTTTCGTTCCTACGACAGCCCGAAGGTGGCCCGAGGTGACTTTGGGTGTTCCCTCTCATGGCCGGGATGATTTTGGTTTTTGTCCGAGTCGTTCCACGTCTGTCGCTTTACGATTGCCGCAATCGTGCTGACGCTTACCTCGTATTTGGCTCCAAGTGCATCGACACTCCTCACGCGACCGCTGTCCCACGCTTCGCGGATGGCTGCAACATCCTCAGAGGTCAGTTTGCGTCTCTTCAAAGTCGCACCTCCGTATACCGCGCTCTATCGCCCACAGATGCTGCTCTGGAAAGTATCGGTTGTAGCGGATCAAGTCGCCAGACTGAATTTCGGGTTAACTCGCAAGGAACAAACCCCGCAGTCGGAGGGTGAGGGTATCAGGCCGCAGTCCCGGGACGAGGTATCAGCGGTTCCACGGGCGCATTCTGCGGCAGCGGCGTCAAGACCGGAAGAGCATTGACGAAATCGATACGATAGAGTTTGCAGCAATGCTCACACAGCCAGTGGCAGCACGCGGTCATCTCATCGCCCGACATTCTCAGGACGGCATCGGGATCTGGCAGAAACAATTTTCCTGAACCGAAATATCTGAACTGCTCATTGCACGATAGGTTCGCGCATTTTGAAAGCATCTGGCTCCCGCCTATCCCAGAGTTACAGCTTGGGGCGTACAACTCTAGCCCAGATGTAAAGACTCGTGTTGCGCCAACATGCGTCAGTTCGCTTGCTGGCGGCTGGGGGGGGCGCCTTCGGGTCCCCGCGGTGACTCGGAAAGAAGAGTCGCCGTCGCCCGCGCCTTTTGGAACGTTTGCAGCCTCTTGTAGAGGACCTCGGCCTGTGCCTGTACGACGTGTGTTCGTCTCACCATCTCAGCCAGAAGTGCGTGCATGCGTTGCAGGCCGTCCCGATGGACATTCAATGACTGCTGTCCAATGAAAAACGGCTGCGCGCTCCGTGCGGTGTCCTCGTTAGTACCTCGCGGGGCACGTTGAACCCGGGCTATTGGATCAAGTGTCTGTTGGCGCACCCAGTCGTCGAGTTCATCGGGGAACGCCAGTACGATCTGTTTCTCCTTAGGCTTTGGCCGCCTGATGGGCAGACCCAACTCTCGCTCCCACCTCTGTACGGTACGCACACCCTTCCCCATGTACGACGCTATCTCTTTCCACGATGTCAGTACCGCTGCCATGGGCATACCCCAACGTCCGAATGTGCACTCCCAGCCTACCGTCTGATCCACGAGACCCTGAGTGATAACTGTTGGACGGCACTCCCCCAATTGCTCAGATGCCATCGCGGCTGCACGACGATGGCCGAAGATGGCGCATTGCACGTCAGATTCCCATTTCGGTTCACAAAAAACCAGGAATTAAGAAGGCCAGAAACTCACGGTTTACTTCGGTAAACCCCATCACCTCACTTTCGGGAGCTTCGGGTCGGCGCATCTAAAACATCGAGGGCTATATGGCTACCAACGACGGAGAGAGCCGGTCTATTCCTCCCCGCTCGCCTCTGACAGAGAAGCTGGAAAAATTGAGGGATCGAACAGAACGTCTAAGGCGTGACATGGAAATCGCTCGGGTCGACGTGCAAAATTCTCAGCAAGCCGCAGAGAATGCCCGTCGGCGTGCATCCGCCGCCAGAAAGAGGGCTAAGCAGGCGATGGAGAGCGCCAGGAAAGTTCGACCTGAGGCCACCTGAAATCGAATCCGAGCCCTGTGAAAGCGAGGATATTCCATGTCTCCAGGTAAGAACTCGCACCGCCATGACATTTTCGTCGTGGGTGCATCCGTCGGCGGCATTCAGGCTGTTTCAACTCTGGTATCGGGTCTGCCTCAAGATTTCCCCGGCGCTGTCTTCATCGTGGTCCATACGGCCGCAGGAAGTCCCGGCATGCTGGCCAGCATTTTGTCACGCAAGGCAAAAGTGCCCGTGGAGGTGCCCGCTGATGGCGACAAGATCATTCGTGGCCATGTCTACGTCGCCCCACCGGGCCGGCACATGGTGCTCAACGACAGCAGGATAAGGCTGACGCTCGGCCCCACGGAGAACCGCTACCGTCCGGCAATTGACCCGCTGTTCCGTTCCGCCGCGCGCTTTTATGACTCACGCGTCGTGGGGGTGGTGTTGACTGGCTATCTCGATGACGGAACTGCCGGCCTGATCTCGGTGAAGAAAGCAGGTGGTCTCGCCATCGTACAAGACCCTGAAGAGGCCGAGGCCCCAAGCATGCCATTGAGTGCGCTTGCCCATGTTGACGTTGATCGCAAGACAACTCTGGCAGAACTTCCCGCGCTTATTGACTCGCTCGCGCGACAGGGCGCGTGGGCAGGAAACGAGGTGGTTGCCGACAAGGGAAACAAAGGGAACAGTGATATGGAACGCAAACGCCAGCGCAACAACGGGGAAGTGGATGAACGACTAAATGGAGAGCCTAGCGCGTACGTCTGCCCTGCATGCCAGGGGACGCTCTGGGAGGTGGATCAGGAAGGGCTGCTGACGTTCCGCTGCCGCGTAGGGCACGCTTATTCGGCCGAGAGCATGCTCGAAGATCAGACGGATGAGGTCGAGCGAGCGCTTTGGGCGTCCCTGCGGTCGCTCGAAGAAAACGCCGACTTGTCGACCCGGTTGGCGAGGAAGGCCAAACAGTCCAACCTGCCGATTTCGGCCAAGTCATACCTCGAGCGTGCCGAGGTGGCCAAACAAAACGCGGATGTCTTGCGCCAGATGCTGTCTGGGCGGCGAGCGCACCCGGAAGAGGGTCAGACCGAACAGACCCAACCTGGCCATACCAATGGAGAGGCAGCGTAACCACCCGGATTGGAGTAATGTATACGGCGGGAGAAGTGTCCCGTGCCGCAACCTTGCTGTAGTCCCGAGGTGCAGAGGGCCAGAGAGGCACGTGCGGAGGGACCTTTTCGCGTCGTCGCCATGGGAGCTTCGGCAGGCGGTTTTCGTTCGCTCTGCGCCATCCTCAGGCCGTTGCCGCTGAGTTTTCCCTGTCCGATCCTGGTTGTGCAGCACCTGAGTCCCTTGCACAAGAGCGTTCTGGCTGATCTGCTTGCTCGGCAAACTGAGTTGAAGGTCTCGAAAGCAAGGGATTCGGAATTTGCTAAAGCGGGTTGCGTTTACGTAGGTCCACCAGACATGCACCTGGTCATGGAACCGGAGCGCATTCGCCTTCTTCGGACTCCCGAGTTGCACCATCACCGTCCTTCCATCGACCTGCTGTTCGAATCCATAGCTGCCGCCTACGGCTCACAGGCGCTGGCCGTGATTCTTAGCGGGTCTGGCAACGACGGTTCGCGGGGCATCATCGCCGTCCATGAAGCGGGAGGCCTCGTCTTGTGCGAAGATCCGACCGAAGCCGAGTTCAAGTCCATGCCGCATTCCGCCGTTTCCACGGGATGTGTGGACATCATTGCAGGATTGGGTAAAATCGCCGGTGTGATCGCGGAACTCTGCTCTGAGTGATGAGCAAGAAAAATATTGCACTTACACATGAATGAAGAGATGTCGTTGCAAGCGCTCATCAATACTCTGGCGGAAGAGCGCGGATTGGATCTGAGAGGGTATAAGCACTCCACGCTTGAAAGGCGTGTCCGCAAGCGTATGTTCCAGACCGGCGCGCCGTCCTACGCCGATTACCTGAACAAGATCCGGGAAAATCCGGCGCGCGAAATTACCGAGCTGCTCAACACCGTCCTGATCAACGTGACCGAGTTCTTCCGGGACCCGCAGGCGTGGGACGCTCTGCGGAACGATGTATTGCCGCAGCTGCTGGCACAACTAAAGCCCGGCGACAGCTTTCGCGCCTGGAGCGCCGGATGTGCTTCCGGGGAAGAAGCTTATTCCATTGCCATCCTTCTGACCGATTTGCTCGGCGACCGCCTGCCCGAGTATGACGTCAAGGTTTACGGTACGGATATAGACGAAGACGCCCTCACGACCGCCCGTCGGGGCCTCTATCCGGCAACAGCCCTTCGTCGGGTACGGCCCGACTGGCGGGAAAAATTTTTCACGGGCACCAGCACCATGCGCATCAACCCTGAGGTACGCCGGCTTGTGATTTTCGGCCGCAGCAATCTGGTCTCGGACGCGCCCATTTCCCATTGCAACTTGGTCTCGTGCCGCAACGTTCTCATTTATTTCGACCTCGACGCCCAAAAGCAGATATTCTCTCGTTTGCATTACGCCCTGAACCCACACGGAGTGCTCTTTCTGGGCAAGGCCGAATCTAAACTGAGTGAATCGAGCCTGTTCAAGCCGATCACTTCGCGCTGGCGCATCTTTCAGAAGATCGACAAGAATCCGCCGCGCCGCATTCCGGATGAAGGACTGGAGACAGTGTCAAACAACGACCAGGACAACGCCCTTCAGCAACAATTGCAAGCTATGCAGCAGCAATACAGAAGTCTGCTGCAGACTATCAAGTCGGGTGTACTCACGCTTGACAGTCACGACATCATCACGGCGTGTAACGAATCGGCACAGGCCGTTTGGGGCTTGCCCGGTGTGCCGCTGGTCGGAAAGAGACTGCAAAACACCGACCTCGTGTACCGGTGCCCTGAACTTGCAGGTCGGCTTGAAGCAAGCAAGGCGGCCGGAGAGCAGCCCATCACATTTCAGTGCCGTATCCGCAACAACGAAGACGAGCGCACGTTGGCGGTGACCCTTCGTCCTGTGATCGCGGAGAGAAGTGGCAACCGTACCGGCACCATCATCAATGCCGAAGACACCACCACGCACGAGCGCCTTCAGAGCACCGTCGAGCAACTGGAAGCTACGAGCGAAGAACTTCAGTCCGCCAACGAAGAGCTGGAAACAACGAATGAAGAACTCCAGTCCACCAACGAGGAACTGGAGACCACGAATGAAGAACTGCAGTCCACCAACGAAGAGCTGGAGACAACGAACGAAGAACTGCAGTCCCTGAACGAAGAACTTGAGAATCTTAACGAGGAACTCGAATCCCGCACGCGGGAGCTGCACACGCTCACGAACCGTTACGCCGAAACACTCAAACGGATGCCGTGGCCGGTGATGCTCGTCGATAAGGACGAAAAGATCCAGCTGTGGAACGGCGCTGCCCAGAAGATATTCGGTATCGGTGCTACGTCGGTAGTTGGAATCGACCTCGACCGCATGCCGCTGGAGCAGACTCTTCGCAAGACGCTTGTGCGCCGCTGCCGCGCTGTGATGCAGCAGAAGAAACCCTCCACCATTCGCAACCAGAGCTATGAATCCAGTGAAACCGCCGGAAGCTTCGATGTGCGTTTCACGCCGATTTCGCGCGAAGAGAACGAGATCGACGGCGTCATGATCATGTTCGGACCGACGCAGGCCGCGGGGGTGAACGGACCGGCGCCCGCCAAGCCGAACGACAAGAAAGGCTCGAACCCCGGCAAGGCAGCCAAGTCAAAGCGCGCGACGCGTTCCCGGCGTTGATGGGGGCGCTTGGCGACCGCAACGTTGGCGTTCATTGACGCCCCAACCCGAGTTGCTAGTCCGGTACGCTAGCGTTCATGCCGATAGCTGACCGCCGACTATGCGCCAACCCCTCCTGCAAATCGCGGGACGATCCCGAGTTCCTGACGGCATTCGCCTGTTTCGCAGCGCTTAACAATGATCTGCATTATTGCGGCGCCTTGCTGTGCAGCCAGTGTGCGCGTGACTGGACAATACGCTGGAGAGACCGTGAACTCGTCTGCGTGCCTCGCAACGCGCGCTCACTCAGGCTGGAGGTCCGACTCCATGCGACTTCGCCGCAGCCGTCGGTTCGAGAACTGCGCTCCCGATTCGCCGAGTTATCTGCTAACTGTCGACGCCTTCAAGAACTGACAGAACGTACCTTAAATCAATGCATGATGGACCAGGTTCGCAGGCTGACACGCCACACGAGCCTTGTTGATTCGCTCAAAAGCAGCCGCGTTAACCCCTGCGTCCGCAAACCTGCTATTGATCGCGCTGCCTCCGCTCCGTAGACCCGCTGAACACGAGGCTGCAGCAAGTGACTGCCCCTTCTGCCTTCTGCAATTCCGACACATCCACTTGCACGACCCGAACGCCCTCGCGTTCCAGTATCGCCGCTGTTCTCGGAAAAGAAGTGGGGTAGATGACGCTCTGTTCAACCATCAACGCATTCGCCGCGTAGTCTTCACCCGCTGCACATGAAAGGTGTCGCATTCCAGGCAAGCTATCGCCGAAGCTTTCCAATGAAACCCATGCGGGGTTGAAAAGCACGGTATCCGGCGCAACCTGGGTGATCGCCGACTTCAGGTGGAGGCAGCCCTCCACCGTTACTCCAGAAACCGAGTACCCGAAAGGAGCAAGCAAGGACTGGAGTTGCTGCACGGCGGCGGCATTGGTCCGTCCGCTTATGCCTACGTAGACGTCCCGCCCGATCCGCAGCACGTCGCCGCCGTCGAGAGTTGCGGGCGGCGTCATCTCCAGCAGCACACGATAGTTTCTCAACGCGGCAGCAATAGAAGGAGTCTCAGGCCTGCGCGACTCAGCCCCCGGTCTGGTGATCACCGCCACCTCCTCCAGAACGATAGCGGGATCCTCCACGAATACGGAATCCGGAAGCTCGGGTTCGGTCGGAAGCGCAACGACCTCACAGCCGAGGTCCCTAAGCGCACGTTCGTAGCATTCGTGCTGTCGGACGGCCTTGTCGTAATCGATCGAAGTGCGCGCCAAATGCGTGAGTTCGCAGCGCGTGATCGCCGGGCTGACTTTACGAGTTATAGCAACCGTCATTGGGTGCTCCTGCGGGCCAGAGATGCGGTAGTACTCCCGGATGGGGCAACATGTAAAAGCTCTCCGGTAAAACTTGCACAGACCCGGAAAAACCTACTTTCCCAAACGGCAGCTTACGTTGTAACCCATTGATTCTATGGGGCCGACGACTTGGCACAACGGGTGCTATTGAGTAGGGCAGACGAAGTGGCGCGCAACAGGGGCGCTCAAAAAGAGAAACTTCGGTCGGCCAGAGCGAAGGATTTCTTGAGCGTCCCTTTGCATTTCATCCCGCAAATTTCATCCGGCAAATAGTCCAACCCCGCGCCGCTCACCAATACTCGGTTCAGACAGGCCGGAACGCAAACTCGCCCGAATTTCTCACTCAGAGCTGTTGTCATTCCGAGCGAAGCGAGGAACCCCTAC
>JAEZPW010000357.1 GCA_023441255.1 Acidobacteriota bacterium | reverse complement strand
AGGTGGAGCGGTTCGTGGCTAAGGCGCATCCGGAATGGAATATGGCGCAGCGTCAACTGGCCGCACGGATCTCCGGAGGAGCGGTGGGCAGCGCCGCTGCATTCGATATGGCGGCTTATACGACGGCGCGAAAGGATGCACTGACGCTGCTGCACACGGCCATCGATACACAGGACCACTCTGCCTTGTTCCGCACGACGGAGACTTACCGAGCGGGTGCCGAAGGACGCGAGAAAACTGAGCGCCTGATCACAACCCTGTACTGGCTACTCGAAGACATGCTGTTTGTGAAAGGCGGCACGGTGGAGATGGTCCGCAACACGGACATCACGGCCGAGGTTCGGCAACTCGCGGACAGTGTCGATTTCCGGTGGATTGTGGCGGCTTCGCAGGCTCTGGGCGATGTCGAATCGGGCATGAGGCGTAACCTGCTGCGAAACCTGTCACTGGACGCTTTTGCGACCTCTCTGGCGCGCGAATAAACGCGATCGTGCGTGTTTTCACTTCTTTGCCGCACCACTCGGACGCGTCAATTTCCGCCAGTCTTCGCTCGGGTTCAACATTCGTACCATTTTGAACTTCTTAACGCACCTGAGGCGCCCCTCAGGATTGTCAGGCCATCTCGGCTGTGATAGGGTAAGCACAAGTTCACACCTCAGAACCATTCTGGGTTTCAAGCTTGAATGTGCGTGTGCATCGGCCTCTAAAAGCGTCGTGGCTGTCGTGCGCAGCGCAAGCCCAGGCGGTGATTGAAACGGTTCGCGAGGGAGGCGGTTTCATAAATGAAAGAAGGAATGGATTCCACGGCAGTCGGGCGAGCGCCTGAACCCGAGGGGTATTCAAATCGCAAACTGATTCGCCCTTCGCTCAGCCGAGCCGAACATGTGCGCAATGAAAATGCCATGATCGAGCGGCGGGAGAGGGCCGAACGAGCCGTGGTCACCAATGGGGTCTCTGGAACCGGCAAACGTGCCGCACCGCCCGAGCAGACGCACGCCGAAAACTTCTACTACCAGAAGCAGATGCAGGCGAAGACTCCGATGGTAGTGGTTCTGCAAGATGGAGAAGAGATCCACGGCATCATTGAGTGGTACGACAAAAGCTGCATCAAGGTCAACCGATCGGGCGCGTCAAACTTACTGATCTATAAGCCGAGCATCAAGTACATGTACAAGGAAGCTGAAGCCCGGTAGGACAAGAACCGTTTCATCACAGCACTGATAAAGCATATGGCGGCCCAAGGCCGCCATATTGTTTTGAACCTGGTCATTCGGGGCGGGGTCGGTTTCGTCCCTGATTCGAGCCGTGAAGGCGTTTCGGGTTTGGCGGTTCTACGCCTCAGCACAGAAGGGTGCTCAGACAGAGATTGACAATCGACCTTTCTCGCCTTTACTATCAGCAGCTTAGCGTGAGCTTTTGACGACAGCGGTCGGTATCGAGGATACCGGTCGAGCCGTACAAGGCACGTTTGGATCGGAGCCGCACGTGATCAAACTCGACATCATCAACGAAGTCGTGACGAAAACGGGCATCACCAAGACAAAGGCCGAACTGGCTGTCGAAGCGGTTTTCGACACCATGAAGAAAGCGCTCGCAAATGGCGACCGGATCGAGCTGCGCGGTTTTGGCGTCTTCAACGTGCGTCCGCGGAAGACTGGCATCGGGCGCAACCCGCGCACCGGAGCCGAGGTGAACATTCCGCCAGGAAAGGCTGTGCGGTTCAAGCCGGGCAAGGAACTGCAATCCATCGACTAGCGACTCCGGGCCGGGTCGGTGGGCCGCCGCTGCATGGCGTAAACCGAGGTTGCGGCGATTTGGGCGGGCGCGCGGCCATGCCCCGCTGCATCAGTTATTCTAGAGAGTGCCCCTACTTCGCTGGTTGCGGGGCATAATAGCTTTCGAGGGCCCAACCTTAATCGATGTCCGACTCGACGCCGCCCGTCTCGCCTACTTACGAACTGTATCGGCCCGTCGAGGTCTTTGTAGTCTCGCCTCCCAAGCGTCGCTATTGGCTGCACGCGCTGCTGCTGCTGGCGACGGTCTTCAGCACGCTGGTGGTTGGGGCACGCCTGCAATACAACTTTGTTCACGCCCTGCCGCTGCTCTCGCTGGGCGAGGGCATGCTGGACATGTTCCCGGTGAGGTGGGCTCTTTCCGACCCGGCACGTCTTGTACTCGGCATTCCGTTCGCGGCAACGCTGCTGGTAATCCTTCTGGCCCACGAGATGGGTCACTTTTACTACTGCGTCCGCTATGGCGTGCGTGCCACACTGCCGTTCTTCATCCCGGCTCCCACGCTGATAGGAACTCTTGGTGCGTTCATTCGCATAAAGTCGGCGATAAGATCGCGCGCTGCCCTGTTCGATATAGGTATTGCAGGCCCCATCGCCGGATTTGCCGTTTCCACCGTCACCCTTTTCTTTGCCATGGCGCTTTCGCGCCCGGTTCCGATGGCCAGCTCGCAACTCGATTTCAAGATCGGATATCCGCTGATCTTCGACCTCGTGCATGGGATTCTCGGTCGATTCGGCGTAGGAGTACCCGGACTGCCGCTCTCGGGCATATACCTGCATCCCATAGCGATTGCTGCATGGGTGGGGATGTTTGCGACAGCTTTGAACCTGCTGCCCGGAGGGCAACTCGATGGTGGTCACATCGTGTACGCGCTGTTCCCACGGGCGCACAAGTGGGTTACTCGCTTCTCGGTTGTCGCGCTGGTACCGTTGGGTGCATTCTGGCCCGGATGGTGGGTATGGGCAGTGCTGCTGGGCGTGAGCGGAATGCGTCACCCACAAGTGGCTCCCTGGCCACATATCAACACGGGACGCAAGCTTCTGGGCCTGCTCGCGGCGGCGATGCTGATTCTCACTTTCGTCCCGATACCATTCCGCGAAGCTGCACTTATTTGGTGGAACAACTAACCTCACCTGAACGGCTGATTCCCTCGCGGAAACGGAGCTTCTGCTCTCAGATTTAGGGAACACCCCCACCGTCCTTCATTACTTTCGTACATTGTCCAAATAGCCGTTTCGCCTTACCCTTTAGTTCCCCGAGGGTTCCTGGGGCGAGGGTGCCAGTGATGATGAGACGATGGGCTGTTGGGCTGTTCATGGCGACGCTGCTGCTGCAGGTCTGTTCGGCGACAAACGGCAGACCAGCCAGCGTAAAACCCTCGTCCCGACAGGAGTTGCTCGACCCAGCTGCGCACAACGGAACGCCGGATGCATCGGCATTCGCTCCCATTCGCCAGTCGGGCATGGATGGCGTCTGCGGGACTTTCCTGCCGCCAAAACTCGTGACGGTCAGTGGAACGTCAGCTGGAGATTCCGCTTTCAATGTAGACGTGGTGGTAGGCCGGGACGGAGCCGTCGAGAGCGTGCTGCTGCTTGACGATGCTGCAGCCGTGATCCAGGCGGAGATCGCGGACCGGATTTCACGCTGGGTGTACAAACCGGCGCTCTGTAACGGCATACCTGTGGCTTCCGAGGGACGCATCGAGATCCGCGGTGAGTAGCGGCCGTTGCAGAGATCAGGTTAACGAGAGTGCGTCTACATCCACAATAACGTTGGTGCGCGGAATCTTCTGGGCAGCGGCGTAGGCAAGCATCGCCCGCAACAGGCCGTTCATCTTCTCGCGGCTCTGTGACTTCAGAATAAAGTGATAGCGGTAGTCGTTCTTCAGGCGGACGATGGGGGCCGCCGCCGGTCCCATTACGCGTACGCCCTCGTGACGCGTGTCGCGGAACCATTGTCCAAGTGTTCCTGAGTACTTGAGTGCGTCGTCGAGTTTGTCGCTGCGGATCAGTACATTGGCAAGAGCGCTGAAAGGCGGGTACTGTGTCCAACTGCGAAAACGGAGTTCCTTGTCATAAAAGCCGTTGAAGTCGTGGTGCGCGGCGAACTGCACGGCGTAGTGCTCCGGGAAGTAGGTCTGGAGCACAACTTTGCCGGGCGATGACCCGCGGCCTGCGCGTCCGGCAACCTGGGTGAGGAGCTGGAAAGTTCGTTCGGCCGCGCGGAAATCGGGCTGACTCAGTGCGGTGTCAGCGCCGACCACTCCGACCAGCGTGACGCCGTGGACGTCATGTCCCTTGGCGATCATCTGGGTACCGACCAGCATGTCGAGTTCGCCGGCGTTCAACTGGTTCAGGACGCGCTCAAAGTCGTGGCGGCCCTTGACGGTGTCGCGGTCGAGGCGTCCGATGCGGGCCTGCGGAAACATCGAGTGCAGCAGGTCCTCAAGCTTCTCCGAACCTGTGCCGAGGAAGTTGATGTACTCACTGCCGCACTTCGGGCATCTTTGCGGAATCGGAGCAATGTAGCCGCAGCAATGACACTCCATGCGATGCGTCTTGCGGTGATGCGTCATGGAGATGGCGCAGTTGCGGCACTGCACGGTTTCGCCGCAAGTCCGGCAGAGCACGAAAGCCGAGAAGCCGCGGCGGTTGAGCAGAACCATAACTTGCTCGCCGCGTTGGAGTCTTTCGCCGATCTCATCGGCCAGCTTGCGCGAGACGGCCTGCTCCTTGCCGGTCTGCTGGTACTCGGCTTTCATGTCGATGAGTTCGACTTCGGGCAAGGGGCGACGCTCGACGCGGTCAGGCAATTCGATGAGCGAGTAACGTCCCTTCTGCGCGTTGTAGTAGGACTCGAGCGAAGGCGTTGCCGAGCCCAGCACAACGGCCGCATTCGCCATCTTGGCGCGCATCACGGCAACATCGCGGCCATGGTACCGCGGCGTTTCATCCTGCTTGTAGGACTGGTCGTGCTCCTCATCGACGATGATCAGCGCCAGGTCCGCGACAGGCGCGAACACGCCCGAACGGGTACCGACGACCACACGGGCCTCGCCGCGGCGAATGCGATGCCATTGTTCGGCACGCTCGTCGTCCGTGAGCCCTGAATGGAGGATGGCGACATCTTCACCGAACACGCTGTGTATTTGAGCAGCCGCGGCGGGGGTCAGTCCGATCTCAGGAACCAGGAGTATCGCTCCACGACCCTGCCGGTGCACCTCCCGCATTGCCGCCAGATAAACAGCCGTTTTGCCCGACCCGGTAACACCGTGCAGCAGCGCAGGCGCGAACGTACGAGACCTGACCGCAGCGTTAATGGCTTCGAGCGCCTTCTTCTGAGACGGATTGAATATGAAATCCAGCGGCGATTTCACCTTCATGCTTGAAACAGCGAAATCGGCTGGCTCTTCGTCAATTCGCACTAGTCCACGGTCGACCAGGGTCTGGAGCGTGGTCTTCGGAATGGCAACACCTTCCGGGTTGTGGATCGCACGCAGGCGCTCGACGAACATTTTGCCATTGGCAGCCTGAAGGGCGTCGATGAGTGCCCGCTGGTTGCCATTGAGCTTTCTGGAAGGCTTGGCAGAGTCGGCTTGCTCGTCGGGAGCGGTTTGCTCGACGAGCACGGCGATCTTTACGGTGCGGGTGGCGTCACGAACTGCGGACATGTCGTCACGCGCAATCCATTTCTTGCGTAAGAGCGAGGCGAGCAGCGTCTTGGTGGCTCGGGTGGCAGAACGGAGGGTGCTTTCACGAACGACGTCGGCGTCCGCAAAGTAGTTGAGGACCTCAATCTCGCTTGCCTGCTCTTCCGGATCTTTCCGTGAACGCAGCGAGCTCCCAAGGAGCGATGCCTGTTGCAGGGCGGACAGACCGGCGTCGGTAATCTGGTAGCCAACGACACGGCGAAATTCGGCGTGGAGAGGGAGCATGGTGCGAAACACTTCACCAAGCGGAGCGATATAGTACCGGGCGATCCATTCCCCCAGTGCCATAAGACGTTCATCCAGCACGGGGAAAGCGTCCAGCACGCTGAGCACATAGCGGGCCTGGGCGGCAGGAGCCTCGTCGTGCAGGCGGGTCACGATGCCGGAGAGCTTCTTCTCACGAAAAGGCACGACGACTCGCCCCCCGACCACGGGCACATCACCGTTGAGCCGGTACGTGAAGCTCCCTTCCAGCGGGACTGGAAGCGCGACGTCGCAAAACTCAGGCATCGTTTACAGTTTGGAGGCTGCGCAGGGAGATGGCAACACAGTTCGGAGGAAAAGACCCACCCTTCGCTTCGCGAAGGATAGGGCACCCGCCACGAAACGGGGCTCCGGTTCGTGGCGCGGTTACGCTACTTGAGTGACGCTCTACTGGCCTTCCTTCTTCGGCATGGGCATGCCAAGGCGCTGCATGACCATCTGGAGGTCGTGCCATGCATGTACTTTCTGCCGCGGGTCGCGCAGCAGGTATGCGGGGTGGTACGTGACCAGCAGAGGATAACCGCGAAAGTCGTGCCACTGGCCACGCATCTCGGCCATCGTTTGATTGACGGCGAGCAGAGTCTTGGCCGCCACGGCGCCGAGGGCGACGATGGCCTTGGGCTGGATGACGTCGATCTGTTTCAGCAGGAATGGTGAGCAGATCGCACACTCGGCGGGTTCCGGCGTACGGTTTCCCGGCGGACGGCACTTGATCACATTGGCGATGTAAACATCGTCGCGCGTGATGCCCATCGCTTTAATCATGTTTGTGAGCAGCTGACCGGCGCGACCAACGAACGGCTCACCCTGTTCGTCTTCATCGGCGCCAGGCGCCTCCCCGATGAACATGATGTCGGCATTCGGATTGCCTACGCCGAAGACGATTTGCTTCCGACCCTGCTTGTGCAATGGGCAGCGGGTGCAGTCGCCTATCTCTTCACGGATCGCGCGCAGCGCTGCTGGGCGGTCAGCGCTGCTGCCGGCGGCGCTTGCGAGCGGCTGCTCCTCTACATCGGCAGCAGTCGAGAGCGGTACATCGTTTCGGATGAGGGTGTCAGACATGTCGGGCGGCACTTCACGGCGGTAGAAATCGTAGACGCCTAGTTCGCGGTAGTACTGAACGCGCTCGGCGAGCGCGCGACGGGTTTCCGGATCAATTTTTCGGGGCATGTCAGATCTTCGAGACTGTCGTGGCCTGCGAGAGGCTCTCGCGAATGGTGTGCACTACATCGAGGATGCGGTGAGCAATCTCGCACTTGTTGTTTTCCGGAACGTCGATCTCCTGGTCCGGCGTGATGATCGTTACGGCGTTCCGGTCGGAATCGAAGCCGATACCGGGCTGCGAAACGTCGTTGACCACGATGGCGTGCAGGGACTTGGTAGCGAGTTTCCGGCGCGCGTTGTCGAGTACATTTGTCGTCTCAGCCGCGAAACCGATGACAATCTGCTCAGGGTTCGCTTTGAGCCCCGTGATTTCGGCAATGATGTCGAGGGTCGGCTCGAGGTCGAGTGTCACGGCGCCGGAGGTACGCTTCATTTTCTCGGTCGCAGGACGTTTCACCGTATAGTCGGCGACGGCTGCGGCCTTAATGACTATTGTTGACCCGGGAAGGCGATGGACGACTGCCTGGTGCATCTGCGCGGCTGTTTCCACCGGAACCAATTCGGCGGCGGCAGGCGCGGTCAGCGCCGTTGGGCCGCTGACCAGGATAACTTTAGCTCCTCGGCGCAATGCAGCTTCGGCCAAGGCATAACCCATCTTGCCGCTGGAACGATTGCTGATGTAACGGACCGGATCGATCGGCTCACGAGTGGGGCCAGCCGTGATCAGCACGGTCTCACCCACGAGGTCCTGTGGGCCGAGAGCGGCCATTGTGGCATTCACAATGTTGTTCAGATCAGAAAGGCGACCGGCACCGATTGTGCCGCATGCGAGGTAACCGCTGCCGGGTTCGACGATGCGAACGCCGCGCTTGCGCAGACGGTCGAGGTTCTCCTGCGTGGCGGGATGATCCCACATGTTGACGTTCATCGCCGGGGCGACGATGACGGGAGCGGTGGTGGCCAGGTAAAGCGTCGTGAGAAAGTCGTCGGCGATGCCATTGGCAAACTTGGCGATGACGTTCGCAGTGGCCGGAGCAACAACAAGGGCATCCGCCGCCTGGGCGACCGCGATGTGTTCGACGGCAGACTCCACGTTGGGCTCGGCGCTGCCGTCGGCGAACATCTCGGTAATGACCTTCTCGCCAGAAAGGGCCGCGAACGTCAGTGGACGCACGAACTCCTGCGCCGCGCGGGTCATGACAACCTGCACACGCACTCCACGGTCCTGAAGCAGGCGCACCAGTTCCGCAGCTTTGTAAGCCGCAATGCCGCCGCTGACGCCAAGAATGACTTTCATAGCTGTTTAGACGCGAAAGACCGGCTGCGGGTCTCTAGCCCGGAAGCGTGGACTAACGCATTGTCCCAGGATGATGCCGGATGCTACGAATTATTCTCGGGAATGGCTTTGTCAAGCATTTCACGAGCCAGATCAACGGCCGACCTGGTCTCCGGCACAACCCACTTTACCTTTCCCGCAATGATCTCGTCTTGCGCAACACGGCACGCCTTGCGCGAGTTGGTGTCGACCATTGGCTTTGCGCCGGACTGAATCTGTCGCGCACGCTTGGCCGCGACGAGAATAAAACGATAATTGCTATCGAAACCGCCCAGTAACTCCATACCGCCTCCTACATATCTGTCGCAAATCGGAGAGGACCTCCCGATCCACTCCCCCGCCGTTCCAACGAACAGCGGCCGTACGAAAGTCATTACCCGTTTCTCGGCAAGGCTGGGGAAAAGCTGGCCAGTATCTCCTGCACGCGGCCGCTGACATTCTCAAGTCGGCAGCGGTTGGCCGTTTCCAACACGGTGTTTTCGTCCTCGCCGGAAGGCAGCTTGCCAGAACGACGCAGGCGCTCAGAAAGGATGATCGCCTTCAGTTCGTCGATCGAGAGTTCAAGCTGATCGTTGACCAGAATATAGTCGTAATTGGCGTAGTTCTCAATCTCTTTTCCGGCGGCATTTAGACGTCGGTTAATGACTGCTTTATCAACGCGTTCCGCCTGGCTGCGCCGGCGAAGTCGCATTTCGAGCTCATCGCGCGACGGAGGCAGGATAAAAGTACTCACGGCCTCGGGCAGGTTCTGCTTCACCTGGGCGGCGCCTTGCACATCAATGTCGAGCAGCAGGTCGTTGCCACGGGCAGCCGCGGCTTCCACGAAGTGGCGCGAGGTGCCGTAGTACTCGCCGAAGACGCTGGCGTGTTCGAGGAATTCGCCCTGCTCGATCATTCGCTCGAAGTCCTGCCTGGAAACGAAGAAGTACTCGACTCCGTTACGTTCGCTTCCGCGCGGAGGGCGGGTGGTGTAGGAGATCGAGAATTCAAGTCCCGGGATGGTGCGCAGCATCTCGGCGGTCAAGGTGCTCTTGCCGGATCCGGACGGTGCGGAAACGATGTAGACGATGCCGCTCATTCGATGTTCTGCACCTGTTCGCGAGCCTTTTCGATCTCGGATTTCAGGGTGAGTCCGAGTTCGGTGATGCGCAGGGCTTCTCCGGCGACGCCACTCGTCTTTGACAGCAGAGTGTTTGCCTCGCGATTCATCTCCTGAAGCAGGAAGTCGAGTTTCTTGCCTATTTCGCCGCCGTGGTCAAGCAAGCCGTGAAAATGCTTGATGTGCGTGTTCATACGCACGATTTCTTCCTGTATGTCGCTGCGCTCTGCGAGCAGTGCCGATTCCTGCAACATGCGGTCCTGATCGGCGTGCGCGCCTACTAGTTCCTGCATACGGGTGCGGATCTTGTCCATGTAGGCGTGGAGCACGGCCGAGCGGTGCTTCTCGATTTCGTCGGCGGAATGCTGCACGCGCTTAAGCAGGTCGCGCAGCTCACGTTCAATGCTAGCGCCTTCTTCGCTGCGCATGTCGTTGAGACGGCTGACGACCTCTTCAACCTTGGCCAGGATCGCGGTCTCGAGGTCAGGTTCCAGACAGCCGGATCCGTTCGTGCCTTCCATCGCTCCGGGGAGCTTGAAGATGGCGTTCAGATCAGGATCCGCCGACAAGCCAAACTCGCGCGCAGCTTCCCTGAAAGCCTGAACATAGCCCGTGACAAGCTGGCGGTTGATGGTGATGGCCTGAGCGCCAGAGCGCTGAACATTGAGGATCAGGTCCACGTGACCGCGCGCAAGCTTTTCCTTCAGCAGTCGGCGCAGCTTCATCTCGAGCGCGTCGGTGTCGGGCGGCATACGCAGATGGACATCAAGGAATCGGTGATTCACGGATTTGAGCGACAGGGTGAAACTGAGCGCATCGGATACCTGCTCTTTCACCTGCGCGAATCCCGTCATGGAGCGAACTTTCATTGTCTTACCTTATTCCGGAACGGTAACGCCGTTGGTCTTGGGGGCGTCGTAGTCAACGAATTGCAAATCGTACAGGCGGCGGTACGTGCCCAGGCGCGCCATGAGGTCTTCGTGCGAACCGCTGTCGCTGATGGCGCCGTTCTCCAGCACCAGTATGCGGTTGGCGTGTCGAACAGTCGATAGCCGATGCGCGATGACAAAGACCGTGCGGCCCTGCATCAGGTTGTGAAGAGCCGATTGCACCAGTGCTTCCGACTCGCTGTCCAGCGCAGAGGTAGCTTCATCGAGGATAAGAATCGGCGCGTTTTTGAGCAAGGCGCGCGCAATGGCAACGCGCTGGCGCTCACCGCCGGAGAGCCGCAATCCACGTTCACCGATAACGGTGTCATAGCCGTCGGGCAGCCGCATGATGAAGTCGTGCGCAAGAGCGGCATGCGCGGCAGCTTCCACTGTCGTCTGGGAAATGCTGGGTTGACCGTAGGCGATGTTGTTACGGACGGTGTCGTTGAACAGGATCGTTTCCTGGGTGACGATGCCGATGTGAGAACGCAGCGAACGTACGGTAAGATCGCGAACGTCGTGGCCGTCGATGAGGATGCGTCCGGAGGTGACGTCGAAGAAACGCGGAATGAGATGAACGAGTGTCGACTTCCCTGCACCGCTCGACCCAACGATGGCGATGACCTCACCTTTGTCCACTGTCAAATCAATGTCGTTGAGAATTTGCCGTTGCTCGCCACCCTCAGCGTCGTAAGTGAACCCAACATGCTCGAAGCGGATTGAATCGGTGAAAGGGGGCAGCGTAACAGCCGAGCTCTTCTCTCGGACATCATCCCGAGCGTCCATGAAGGTGAAGATCGAGGCCGAGGCCCCGAGTGCCTGCTGAAAGTTGTTGTTGAAGAGCGCGAACTTGCGGACCGGTTCGTAGAGCTTGAAAACCGCCGCAATAAAAGTCATGAAAATGCCAAGGGTAACTACGTCCTTGTTGATCCGGTCGCGGCCAAGTAGCAGGAGCAGGGCAATGGCAACTGCTCCTAGAACGTCCATTAATGGCGAACTGATAGCGGCGGCACGAACCGACTTAAGGTTCGCTTTGAAGAGCTTGGTCGCCGCGCCTTTGAACCGGAGCACCTCCCAGAGTTCCATGCCGAACGCCTTGACGATTCGAACTCCGGTGATCGTTTCGTGGAGGATGTTCTGAATGTCCGCGAGCTTGTCTTGGCCACCGCGCGTGGTGTGGCGTACACGCCGGCCGATCTTTGTGCTGGAGGTGATGATTACCGGGACAAAAATCAGCAGAACCCACGCCAACTTGCCACCGAGAGCGATGGCGACGAATGCGGTTGCAATGAACGTGAAGAACTGTTGCAGGAACTCCGCCATCACCGACGACATCGCGAATTGCACGCGTTCTATGTCGCTGACCGTCGTCGAGATGAGCGTGCCCGTCGAAGTGCGCTGGAAGAACGCGACGGAACGCCTCAGTATCTTCTCGTAAATGTCATTGCGCAGATCGGTCATCATCCCGAAGCCTGCGTAGTTCACCAGATACGTGCCGGCGTAGTCGCAAATACCTTTCAGAATCGTCGCGGCGACCAGCGAGAACGCAACAATCGTCCAGGCATTCTTGAAGTGCTCCGGCACAAACTGCTGCAGATAAAGAACATGATCTGTACCCGGAATTTTGAGCAGAACGATATTCTGGGAGTTGGTTGCCGGGTTCAGTACGCGGTCGAAAATCGGTCGAAGCAGCAACAGGCGGAATCCATCAAGCAGGCCAACCGCTGCCATCAACAGAACCGACGCGAAAAATTGCAGGGAGTAGGGCGCGAGGTATCGGAGCAGTCGGATCAGTTGCCGCATACACTCCGCCGCTCATACGAGATTTGCTGCTGGGATCGCAAGAATTCATTTTACTGGAATACTGGACAGTTCAGATATGCCTAAAGGCGGGGGAACTTCCTAGGGCACCGCCCAAATCGCCTGAGAGGCAGCACTACAGACAGCTACTTCGGACTGTCTCTATGTATGACCTTGACCGGATAACCCGCTTTCACCAGGCGCTTGAACACTTCCTGAGCAATCAGCACCGAGCGGTGCTGCCCACCTGTGCAGCCGAAAGCCACGGTCAGGTAGCTCTTCCCCTCTTCCACATAGTGCGGCAGCAAGTAGATCAGCAGGTCGGAGATGCGATTGATGAACTCCTGGGTCTGCGGAAACGAGCGAATGTACTTCGCGACCTTGGGATGCCTGCCGGTAAACGGACGGAACTCAGGGACAAAGTGAGGATTCGGCAGGAACCGAACATCGAACATCAGATCGGCCTCGCTCGGGACGCCATGCTTATAGCCGAAGCTGACGATTGAAACCAGGATGTTCTTGGTCGAGGGCTCGTGCTCGAAGCGCTTCGTGATGAACGAACGCAATTCGTGAACGTTGAATTTCGAGGTGTCGATGACCACATCCGCAATGCGCTTAACCTGGTTAAGCTGGCGCCGTTCGGTCGCGATGGCCGCTTTCACCGGCACTGACTGTCCGCTGAGTGGATGCGGGCGGCGCGTTTCGCTGAAGCGGCGAATGAGAGCCTCGTCGCTGGCTTCGAGAAAAACCACCTTGGTGGGGAGCTGTTCTCTGAGTCCACGGACAACATCGGGCAGCTTCTTGAGAGCCTCGCCTTCGCGAACGTCGGCGACCAGGGCTGCGCGCTCGATCTCGTTCGATTGCTTGACGAGCTCGGCGAAATTCGGGATCAGGTCGGTGGGCAGATTATCGACGCAGTAGTAGCCCAGATCTTCGAAAACCTTCAGGGCAGAAATCTTTCCGGAACCGCTTATGCCGGTGATGATGACCAGCTCGGTCTGGGGGCGCGCCTGCTTGTGCTCGGGCTGGGCTGGCTGCGACGATGCGCGGCCGTTTCCGTGGCCGTCACGGGCGTGCACAGTCCGAGCGGAGCGCTTCGACTTTGGGCGAGCTGGCATCCGTGTCAATCGTAACACTCAACGTGCCACAAATCTAAGGTGATGCCCCGACACCGGAAATCGCCTGGGGTTGAAAGTTAAAAGCGTGAAAAAGGGCACGTGCTGTGCCCTTTTGTGCAAAGTTGACCCGGGATCTAAGGGACTTCGATAAGTTCCAACTTGCCGTCTTTCTTCCGGTGGATAACCTTGACGTCGCCTTTCATGTCGCGGAACACGAAAACATCGCGGTCGCGGAACTCACATTCCTTTACTGCTTCCTCCAGCTTCATAGGACGGATCGCCAGTGCGTCCTTCGAGCGTGTGAGGTGGGCCTCAGTGGTATGCACAGCCGCCGGAAAGTTGTGTACCGCAACGTGAACGGCGGTGTTTGCCGATGCGCCCACGGCCATCACGACCTGCTCGGGTTCGACCTCCTCGACGAAGCTCTTCTGTTTCTTCGGCTGTCGCTTCAGGTTACGCCATCGGCCCTTATTCTTGATGGCCTGCTTCTCGGCGCGGTCAAGCGCGCCGTCGATGGCGGCCATCATGTCGGAGGCTTCGGCGACGCTGACGATGGTCTGCCTGTTGCGGCTGGTTAGGGTAACCTCGGCCTTGCATCGCTTACGCTCGATCGCAAGAATCACCTTGGTCTCGAAGTTATCTCCGAGCAGCTTTGCCAGCTTTACAAGGCCAGTTTCGACCTGCTTCTTGATCGCGGGAGTGATTTCGCAATTTCTGCCGGTGTACTCGACGTTCATCGAAGGTTCCCTCCTGATGCCCCGCCGGGACCTCCCCATTTTTGCCGGGAAGGTTGCGGGGTGGGTTCACCACTTCAGCCGCCCAGAGACGGCGGCTTTCTTTCCCACTGTCGCGCCGAATGTACCACGTACATCCCGAACAGCGGGATCCCGCCACTACAAAACCTATTTTTTCACTCTACGCTGGTGGGTGCTCGGGATGTGCATGTCCTCCCGATATTTTGCGACCGTGCGGCGAGTGACCTGAATACCCTGCGACTGGAGGATGCGGGTGATCTGCTCATCCGTATACGGCCTGGTAGGATCTTCTTCCTCGATCAGCTTCTTGACGCGGCGCTTCAGGATGAGCAGCGATGTGCCACCTCCTTCGGGACCGTTCACGCTCTCGCTGAAGAAGTAGCGAAGTTCAAAAACGCCCTGGGGCGTGTGCGCGTATTTGTTAGCAACCGCACGGCTGACGGTCGAGGGATGTACGCCGATCTCTTCTGCCACTTCCTTGATCATCATCGGCTTGAGTTGGTCAATGCCGAAATCAAGAAACTCGCGCTGGCGCCCGATGATGGCGTAGCAGACTTTCAGGATCGTCTGCTTGCGCTGCTCGATGTTCTTAATGAGCTGAATGGCCGACTTGTACTTTTCCTTGATGTAGGACCGGACGTCCTTTTCGGACTCGTCTTTGTTGAGCAATCGACGATAAGTGGGATTGAGCCGAAGTTGCGGCACGTCTTCGTCATTCAAGACAACCAGGTACTCGTCGCCCTGCTTGATGATGGCAACGTCCGGCTCGATCAGCCGCGCCTCGATCTTGTTGTAGCGAAGGCCGGGCCTCGGATCGAGTGTGCGAATGAAGTCCAGTGCCTGCTGGATGGCCTCCAGGGGCCGGTTAGTCGCCTTCGATATTTCCTTCAGCTGCTTGTTCTGGAGTTCCTTGAGGTGGTTGTCGACCACCGCGACGGCGTCCGCGAGGACCTGCCCCGTGCCGTTGCCGTTCTTGCCCTGCGCAACGTGGCGTTCATGGACAGCCACGTGGTAACGCAACTGCGCCAGGAGACACTCACGAAGATCGTGCGCGGCAACACCGATGGGATCCATCTGCCTGACGATGTCTTTCGCCTGCTGCAGATCATCAATCGTGAATAGCGGTTTCGGCCCTTCGCGCGCAGGTACGAGGGTAAGTTTGGCTGGGGTTTCGGCGGCGTTCGCCGAGGGTTCGGGCAGTGTGTCGACGGCGACAGTCGAAGACGCCGGTTCGGCGCTAGCCGGATCGTGCACCAGCGGGATACCCGGGGGCACGTCGACGACACCCGGTTCGACTTGAGGCCGGTCTATTTCTTCAACGGCCGAAGCTTCCGTTGCTAGCTCCAAGTCGGATTCTTCGGCTACTGGTTCGACGCTCGCAGCGGGTGTTTGCGGCTCAGGTTCAGGAACAGCCTGTGGCAGTTCCCCGTGGGCCGCTGCCATCACTTCGTCATCGCTCGCGGTAAGGTAACCGTCTTCGTTCAAGTTGCCGATGATCAGTTCGGCGGCTTCACGCACCTGGTCGGACACGTTCATCGCACCGAGTTGCCACATCAGGTGGTCGGTGAGAGTGCTCGGCCGCGAGAGGAAGTTCTCGAAAGACGGGCGTTCGATCGCTTCGAGATCGGGACTGCGGTAGCCGGGATCGAGGTAGTCGCGGAAGAAGGAGCCGAAATCAATCTCCTCGAAAGAATCTGTTTTCTTTTCTTCGGCAGACTCGCCGGGTTCGGCGACACGTTCTTCCTCGCGCCGGGCAGCGTCGTCCAGCAACGGAACGGAATCCTCCAGTTCTTCCAGAACCGGGTTCTCCACCATCTCGGTGTTGATCATGTCCTTGAGCTCAAGTTTGTTGAGCGCAAGAACGCTGACCATCTGCACGAGGCCAGGGGTCAGAATCTGCTTCTGAGAAACCTTGAGGTTCAGCTTTGGCTGTAACGACACCATCGGACTGCGAATTGCTCTCCTGTTATTTATGTTACATCAGCAGGAACTCTCTCGAACCTCCGCACGAAAGTAATTTCCACTTTCGTAACAGACGACCAGACGAAGCGAACGAGGTGCAACGCTGAAAACAGCGTTATAAAACGCAACTACACAAGAGAGAAACTTTCTCCTAGATAGACGCGTTTGACTTCGGGGTCGTTGCCGAGTTGTTCAGGAGTTCCGGCACGGAACACGCGTCCTTCATTGATGATATACGCGCGGTCAGTGACCGAAAGAGTCTCGCGAACATTGTGGTCGGTTATCAGCACGCCGATCCCGCTCGCCTTCAGGTTGAAGATTATCTTCTGTAAGTCGAGCACTGCAATTGGGTCAATGCCCGAGAAAGGTTCGTCAAGCAGTATGAAGGATGGAGAAATGCAGAGACAGCGCGCAATCTCAACTCGACGTCGCTCACCGCCGGATAGCGCATAGCCGCGGTTCTGGCGAATGTGTCCCAATCCAAGCTGCGCGATCAACGTTTCCACTCTTTCGCGCCGCTCGTGCCACGGCATGGGCTGGGCTTCCAGAACAGCGAGTATGTTTTCCTCGACTGTCAGCTTGCGGAACACCGACGGTTCCTGGGGAAGGTAGCTGATTCCGTAGTTGCGGGCCCGCAGGTACATCGGCTCGCGCGTGATGTCCTCGCCGTCGACCAGGATGCGGCCGGAATCCGGTGGCGTGAGCCCCACAATCATGTAGAAGGACGTAGTCTTGCCTGCACCGTTTGGTCCCAGCAAGCCAACTACTTCGCCCTGCCGAACATGCAGACTGACGCCGTTGACTACCCGTCGGCCTTTGTATGTCTTGGCGATATCGTCCGTGGCGAGGGTCTGCATCTATTTGGAAACTCTGGTGGTTGTGACAGTTCGGCCTTTATCCCCACCTTCAACGAGCACTCTATCATCGCCAGTATAGAAGGTCAACGAAGTGCCCGTGACGGTGCCACGTTCGGCATCGAAAATGCTCGGCGAGCCGCCCGTAAGCACAAACTTCTGATCGCCCGCGGTATATACCAGCTTGTCACCCGTGGCTCTCCTCGTGGGTTGCTGAACGACGACGTTTCCTTCCGCAATGGCTTTCTCAAGCTGGCTGGGGCCGGCGTTCCCGGGCAACACCGATGTTGCCTTGTTGCTGGTGGCCGCAGAGTTCTTCCCGGTCACCGCCGACTTGAGAAAGGCCTGCAGTTCATTCGCGGTTACCGTGGCGTCAGCGCCGCGCATCAGCACGTTGCCCTCGAAGAGGATTTTGCGCTGCTTGTCGGCATAGTTGAAACGGTCAGCGGCAATGCTGACCGGGGTAGAGGCGCCTTTACTGTCCTGCTGCACCAGTACAGTATTGACGCGTTGTCCGGAGGCTGCCTCCGCTGTCACACTGCGCCGGTCACGGTCAAAAACGATGATTGGGGCCTGGATGATGTTGCCGCCCTGCCACAACCGGGCGCTCCCGCTGTAACGAGCCACACTGTTCGCGCGCTTCAGGGTCATGTTCGCTGCTGTTACGTGAACCGGGTCGGAGGACGCCAGCATAGCGCCACCAGGCTGGGCCTGAAGCTCGCTGTAGGTCGTCTTCACATCCTGCTGAGCTTCGGCATCGCCGGTACGGCGATTCAGACGGATCAGCTGTGCGGTCGTAGTCATGCCAGCGTCGACGACTCGCGGCGAGCCCTCCAGAGTGAGCACCTGGGCAAGATCGTTGTAGGTGGCCTTTTCAGCCCATGCCGACCGATCGATCTTTCCTCCGGTCTGGCCCTCTCTGTACCTGAAATCACCCTGCTGAACGAACCCGCTGATTGCGCCCGTAGGATCGAAGGTGGCATCAAGTTGCTGGCTGGTGCTTACCTTGTCCGGCTGCCCCTCAGTGGACTGAACCACGCGTGCGTCGGGGGCTCCGTGTATGCCGCTCATTCGGTTGTGATCGAAGTTCGCTCTGAAGCTTCCGGCCGTGATCACGGTGCGTGATGTACCGTTACTCTGCTGAACAGGCTTGACCGTGATTTGCGAGGGACCGGAGGTCTGTGCAAAGTCCAGCGTGCGGCCGCCATGAACATAGATGTCAAGAGTGGGAGCGGTGAGCTCGACGTTGTTTTGTCCCCCGCTCGCGCCTGGCGTTCGGGTCGGTGTCGTCGCCATTGAGGTGAGGGTGATGGCGGGCTTTGCGGGTTTCGCAGCTCCCGTGGGCGACTGCAGCAGCCGCACTCCGCCCGTAGCCGTTACCTTGCGCAGTTTTGCTTCCGCGTCAAAGTCCATGAGCACCCGTTCGGCATTCGCGTCAATGACGTGAGCGCCGGTGGAGTGCATCGTCACGCCGCCTCTCATTACTGCAGATTCGAGCAGATTCTTCGCGGTAATAAAGAACTCGGCTGTGGGGGCGTTCGCAGCTACGTTGGTCTCACCGCTGGCCGTTGTCTGGACATTACCCTGCGCGAGGACACGCTCGATGCTGTTGTCATCACGTAGGAACAGTGTGACTTTATTGGCGGACATTTCCTGCGCGCCACGACGCATGGTGGCGTAAGCGAAGATGGCCCGACGCGGATCCTTGGACAGGGTGCCGCTACGAGCCGTGATGCTCGCGGCCTGCGCGCCACTGGTATTGAAGTTGACGTCAGACGCAAGTGTCAGCACATTTGACTTCGAATCGTAGTGGGCGCCAACGGCCGAACCAGTGGCGTGCGGTATGCGGAACTCGACGCGCTCGTCAGTTTGAGCAATGCCCGTCTTCTGATTGAACACGAGACCGCGCGTCTTCAGGTGGATCGGGTTCTTCAGCTCCGGCGGCGGAGCGTATGGCCCGGTGATCTCGCCGGCGGCATTGCCCTCAAGGTCGATGTTGACCTCGCCCTTCGCTACGACGTTCCCGGTCGTCTGGTCATATTCGAAGTCGGAACCGGAGATCTGGTCGTAAAGGTTGGACTCGCGCCCGTAGACGACGA
>JAEZPW010000343.1 GCA_023441255.1 Acidobacteriota bacterium | reverse complement strand
GTGTGGATGTCAGGGTGGGCTTCGCTTCGCTTATCATCAACGTCGGCACCGGCTCGAACGAAATCACCCGCATGCGCAAAATCGGGCCCATCGGTGTGAACCAAAAGCTTCATCAGACATTGTCTGTCTCGGCAGCGGAGGTAAAGGAGGGGAAAATAGCCGCCGCCGAACTGAAGGGCAAACTGGAACGAATCGTAAGCGAGTGTCGTCCTCATCGCGAGTGGGTGGTTGCCGTCGCTGTTGGACTTGCATGTGCGTCTTTCGGCCGTCTGCTCGATATCGACTGGGCTGGCGTTGGACCTGTGTTCCTCGCTGCAGGGCTCGCCCAATTCATCAGGCGCAGACTTGCCGTTTTCGGCTTCAACGTCTTCCTTTCGACCGCTGTGGTCGCTTTCCTCGGCTCTACCCTTAGCGGTCTTGGGGCGCGCCTGGTCGGCAGTCAGACGGTCGCAAGAGATATGGTGACGACAGTACTGCTACTAGTTCCTGGTGTCCCTGCCTTCAATGCACAGCTAGACATCCTGGAGGGACGCCCGACGCTTGGAAGTGCGCGAACTGTCTGGATACTCGCGATTCTCGTATTCATGAGCGCGGGGGTTTGGCTCGCCCTTGGTCTGCTGGGAGAAGGTCGATGACCGCCGCGAACTTTCTGCAGGATGTACTCTGTGCCGCCATCGCGTCAGCGGGATTCGGCGTGCTGTTCAACATCAGTTTTCGAGCTCTGCCCTGGTGTGCTGCAGGCGGAGCCCTGGCGCTCGCTGTCCGGACGACTGCCCTCATACACGGCTGGAGTTTGGAGGCGGCATCCTTCCTCGCAGCTTTCGTGGTAGCTTTTGCAGTGCTTTTGCTGCCGTGTCCGGCGGGGCTCTCGCGCGGTGCTCTTCAGGTTGTTGGTGGTATACCTCTCATCCCGGGCGCGTTCGCGGCCAAGGCGATTCTGGGGTTGTTCGCCATCACCACACAAGCTTCTGGTAGCAGTTACGGAACACTGATTACTTCGTTGGGCGATACCCTCCGCGTTCTCTTCACGATCGGCGCCCTCGGCACCGGACTGGCGATCCCCACACTGCTGTTCCAAGTGCATGGCAAACAGGAGCGCCCAAGCGTGCGCTGACCTGAATTACCCTGCGGCATGTATCCAGAGTTGACCACACTAGCAGCAACCGGACCAATAGACCAACTCAGGTCCGGTGGCTTACTACAACAGCTGACGCTGAAAGCGCTTCGTTGATTGTCTAAGCTGTACGCGAAAAGGGAGCTCTGTGCCGATCAGTACTGAGTGGAACGCAGGCCGTGACTGTAGTGCCTTTTCCCGGCGCCGATGTAACCGAAAGCTGACCTTTCACTAGTTGCAGCCTCTCGCGCATACTGATAAGTCCCAGCCCACGGTGTTTCAATTCATCCTGCTGGTCAAATCCATTTCCTAGGTCACTCACGGTCAGCCGAATCTCCTCTGGACCCCCGCTCAATCGCACGGTAAAGTGCCGCACACCGCTATGCTTGATTGCATTGTTTAGAGCTTCTTGCAGGACACGGAATAAACAGAGTGCTATCTCCCTGGAAACATCCTTTGTCCTTGCTAGGTCGGTGAAATCGACTTCTACGTCCCGTTGCTCGGAGATTTCCTTGCACAAAGTGGCGGCTGCGCTGCCAAGACCCAGGTATTCGAGGTCCGACGAGTGTAGTCGATGCGATATGGACCGAACGCTGGTTCCCAGATCAAAAAGTCGCCGCAATGCTTGTGCAACTCGGCTTTTGACGTCCTCTGCCGAACCGGTGAGCTGCTGTTCATGTCTTTGCAAGTCGATTATCACGACGGCGATTCGCTGGCTGATGTCGTCGTGGAGTTCTCGTGCGATCCACGCACGCTCTTCCTCTTGAGCCTGAATCAGCTTGCGGCCAACGTCAGCCAGAGCTTCCTCCGCAAGCTTGCGTTCTGTCACATCTATGCACGAGCCGATGTATCCCGCAAAGGAACAATCGTTATTGAATCTTGGCACCCCTATATCGAGTATCCAGCGGTATTCTTCGTCGTGGCGCCGAAGTCGATACTCCATGCGGAATGGCTCGCGGCGATCAAACGCCTGCACATAGGTTTCTGTGCAGCGTTTCAGATCATCGGGGTGAACGCCTTCAGTCCAACCGTTACCAATTTCTTCATCGAGCCTACGTCCGGTGAACTCTAGCCAAGGATTGTTGAAGTAGTCGCATAGCTTGTCGGGACCTGACATCCAGATCATCACCGGCGCCGTGTTGGCGACGAGCCGGAATCGCTGTTCGCTCTCCCGCAACGCAAGGTCCTCGCGGTTGATGCGCTTCGCGAGAACGAGAACGACCGCGACGAGGCACATCATCATTGACGCGACCAGCACCGCGAGCGAGAAACCCATGTCCCAAGCGAGGCGCTTATGTGCTATCCATACAGCAAAGCCTAGTAGAAAAGGGATAAAGAGCGCAGTGGGAAGCAGTCGCAGTACGATGACCCGCGCTGCTGTTTCAGAGCGGACGTACCGCAGGATGCCTTCGGCGGGATTCGCAAAATAAACTCCAATGGCCGCGATCACGAAGGCAATCGCCGTGTGCAGCGCGACGCTTTGATGCGGGTGCACCTGATACAGTTCGTTCGTGTCATAGCTGTAGCCCAGCACCGCAACGACCCCCACACCGCCTACGATCAAGGCAAGGATGCGGGAGAGTTTGCGTCTCGCCGGCGACTCCGCGTTCATCAATATGAGTGCTGGGGCGAGAAGAACTAATCCGACCGCCGTGATCTCAGACATCCGGCCTGGAAAGGCGGTTGAGAACGGATCACGAAAAAGTAGTTGGTCTACAAAATTCGAAGCCCCAGCGTACTCGGTCAACGTTAGTGTGCCGATCAGCAGGACTCCCAGCGAGTAAAGAAGAGTGTCACGATGTTGCTGGCGCAGCAGGGCCACACCCGCAAGCAGAAATGCTGCCGCAGTGTTAGCCTTCATGGTCGCCAACTGCGGTGGCGCACTTACGAGCGTCCGACTCTGAAACGCCCAGCCGAAAAGAACGACCAGTGCTACGGCAGCCAGTGCCCAGCCGATGGCCGAGCACACGTGGGCCGCTCTTGGGTGCGCAGCATTCTGAACTGAAGTCGTGCTCACATCCTGCCCTGCAAAGCATATGGCGATACGGATCATTAGGGCAAGCTGTGAAAAGTTGCAGTGTTTGTGCCTGCTGCGCTGTGATGATTCCAGCGATCACTCTGATCGTGCTGGACGAGGTCAAGCCAAGCGCACGCTACTGCTGACAAACTGCTTGCCGTGAAGGAGGGCTTCGATTGCCGGCCAGAGTTCCTTGCCGGCATCTGTCTTCAGGACGTATCCCGTCGCTCCAGTCTCCAAACACTTGCATACGATGGCTGGGTGGTTGTTGGCACTCAGATACAGGATCCGTGTGTGCGAACAGTGCTGAAGTATGCGAGTGGCAGCTTCAATACCATGCAGGCCTGGAAGTCCGATGTCGAGTAGGACCAGGTCTGGTTTCAGACTTCGGGCCTGTTCCACGCCTTCCAGTCCATCCACTGCTTCGCCCACGACTTGTGCTTTCGGATGGTCCTGAAGAATGGAGCGCACTGACTCTCGCCACGGCCTGAAATCGTCCACAATGACAATGCGAAGTAGCGGCATGGACGCGCTCTCCCCCTCGGGTAGGCTTTGATTCATGTTAAGAACAGCCTCACCGATGTTGTCTTTGGCCGCTGTCTCTGTCAGAACTGGCGCATGTTGACACACAAGCCTCATGGCGAGCCACTGGCAAAGTTGCGCGTAAGAATGCGTCAACCACGCCAGCGCCGGGTCAGTTGCAATCGCGGCTAGTAATGTGACCAGCGTGCCGAGCACCCGCTACCCAGTTCAACAGTAGCGTGCTTGCAGCGTGTTTTGCTGTTGCTAGGGCCTTAGTGGCAGTGCAATCGATCTCAAGAGCTCTTGGGCCCCAAACATTTCCGGACAGCCACTAAGGTGCGTGCGCTACACACCGTTTGCTAGTTGGACAGCCTAAACTCGAAGCAACCGAAAACGCGGACTCACACTCGCGTCGTTCCCAAAGAGCGGTTCGAAATTCCCAATTAGGCCGAAAAGCACCGCGAAGGCGTTACCGCAAGTTCATGAGCAAAGCTGCCGGGCGCAATTGTCGGCTATCGCACGGTGGTATGGAAACTCAACCCGCCGAAGATCAGAAAAGTCACGAAGAGAATCAGAAAGATGGCTAGAAGGAATCGCGCGATGGTGGCGAAACCACGTGCCAGGCCGGTAAACCCCAGCAACCCGAATATGAGGGCAGCAACTGCACAAATGAGCGCCCAATAAAGCATGCCTACTTAGAACCCGGGCAGCTGTTCTGGGTTTGCTCTCGCGCGCGGGATGCAACCTGGCAAGGCATCGTGCTGAACGCGGCTCCGTTCTCGCAATCTACTGCGGCGGTCACGCAACTGTTTTGCCGCGGATATCGCTTGAAGCGCTCGCCAACACCTTTGCTACTTCGCGGAGCAAGTCGGCCGGATGAATGGGTTTCGGAAGTAACGGAATGGCCTGTGCTTTCAGGCAACCATCTCTGATCATGTCGAACGTGGTTGCATTACCTGAAATCAGCAGAACCTTGGACGGGTATTCTTGCCTGATAGAACTGGCGAGTTCAAAGCCGTTCATTCCCGGCATCACTACATCGGAGACGACGAGGTCTGGCGTGTTACGACTCACATATGCAATTGCTTCTTCGCCGCTGTAGGCGGCGTCCGCGCGGTACCCGTTGTGCCGGAGGATGAGCGTGAGGGTATCCGCGATCGTGCGCTCGTCGTCGACAACCAGTATCAGCGGCAACATGATGCACCTCAAGGGAACTTCACATGTGAGGCACGCGCCATATCAGAAAGCAAAAGGGACGCTGGTCGAGATCCCACACTTGGAGCTCGGCTGAGCGCCCCCGCTGCGCGCCACTTCGTCTAGAAACCTCTTTAGCAAATCGACTGCCATTCGAATCTGATAGGAAAGATGAGATTTAGGCGACAAGCTCCCGGAAACGAAGAAGGCCAGTTTGGTAATTTCTTCCCGTTTACTGGGAAACGGGTACTTGGGACAGCAGACGCCGGGCCTTTGGCTGACCCGCGAGATTGTCATTCGAAACAAAAGGACGCATCCGTTTCCGCCGCCGCGTGTCAGTCCGCCAACCGGAACAGTGTTCTCGATCTGGCTTCCTGCGGCAGCTGAACGCGAACTCTTTCCGTCCGACATAAAAGCTGTGGCATGAGGAAGCGGTGCGGTTCATGGCTCAGCTTCGTTGTTGATGCAACCTTGGCTCGCCTCACCGCAACTAGGCAATTCACTATCGCTCGCAGCGGCCGACATAAACGTGGTCCTGTTCAATTTCGACTGCCTATCGCCGCCTTGGATCGCGACTGTCTGGCAGGTGTGGCTCAGAAAGAACCAAGTAACTTAGACCCGAGGTAAACATGCGAGTCGGCCTCATAGCACCGCCGTTCATCCCGGTTCCTCCCGTTGAGTACGGCGGAACGGAGTTGTTCATTGCTGACCTTGCCATAGGACTGCGATCCCTCGGCATTGACGTGACGGTTTATACGAATGGCGAGTCAACAATCCCGGTTGAGAAGCGCTGGTTGTTTCGCGAGTCTCAGTGGCCCATCAAGGGCGACGATTACGATCAGCTCAAGGACATTGAGCACGCCACTTGGGCCATCAGCGATGCGACCAAGTCGTGCGATATATTGCACCTGAACACGGCTCTTGGATTGACATGCTCCCGGCTTTCGCAGTTGCCTTTTGTTTACACGATGCACCATCCAACTGATCGCCGGTTGAGCGCAGCGTATGCCCGACTGCCCGAGGTGAACTACGTCTGCATCAGCGACGACCAGCGCAAAAGAGAAAGTCTGCCGAACATCCAGACCATCCATCACGGAATCGATTTGTCGAAATATCAGCTGCGAACCGAAAAGCAACAATATTTAAGCTTCATCGGGCGAATCGCACCGATCAAAGGCACGCATCTGGCAATTGAGATCGCACAGCGGGCCGAAATCCCGCTGAAGATCGCCGGAGAGATTCAGCCTGCTTACCGCGACTATTTCGAGGCCAAGGTGAAACCGCAGATCGATGGACGGTTTGTCGAGTACGTTGGCCGTGCTGATCTCGCTGCGAAGAACGAGTTGCTTGGGAACTCCATGGCCATGCTGTTCCCGATCAAATGGGATGAGCCGTTCGGATTGGTCATGGTCGAAGCGATGGCCTGCGGAACCCCCGTGCTGGCATTGCGAGCTGGATCGGTGCCGGAAGTGGTTCAAGATGGAGTTTCTGGTTACGTCTCACGCAATGTCGACGTCTTGGTCCGGCACGCGCGAGATCTCCGACTATCTCCTGCGTCGGTTCGAGCGTACGTCGAGGCACACTTCTCACAGGACCGCATGGCGCGAGATTATGCTGCGCTGTACACCCGCATTCTGGATGAGCGAAAGCGTTCTCGTCCCGTCACAGTTGAGGCCGTGGCCTGATTCACCTCAAGCGTCAGCGCGGAATCAGCATGTACACGCGTGTGCCCGCATGATGGATGTGTACGTCGCCACGCGCTTCCTGGTGAGCACCTAGATTCGGCTCCTGGATTCCAAATGCAACTATGTAGCCGTTGTCATTGATGGCGAATGCGCCAGTCAGTACGAGATTCGCAGGGCCTTTCACAACATCGTTCAGATCTATCACTCCCGTTGAAGGGCTCCACATAAATGCACGCGTGCCAAATGAACTCCCCGACGCACCCACTACCTGACCGGCATTGTTCACCCCAAAAGCCTCGCTGTAGCTGCCGCCTGGCAGCGTCGGAATGGTTTGCATACCGACGGTTGCAGTCCACGCGAATGCGCGCACGCCGTTCCTGCCCTCGGAAGCCCCGATGACCACCCCGTGATCGTTGATCAGGTTGGCACGGCTGGCGCTGTCTCCCGGCAGCGTGCCCAGGTCCTGAATTGTGTTCCCGCTCCAAAGAAAAGCCCGTTGTCCATCAGTCGTATTCGAGAAACCCACCACCTGCCCGGCGTTGTTGATCCCGTGCGCTTCGCTCCAATCAGACCCTGGCAAGCCGCCAATGTCTTGAATCAGTCCGTTGGTCCACAGAACCGCGTCCGTTCCCGAAGCACCCACGACCTGCCCGGCCTCGTTGATTGCGTAGGCCTGGCTTGCGTTCGCTCTCGGCAGGGTCCCGAGGTCCTGCAGACCCGTGGCACTGGTCCAGAGGAAAGCTCGCATGCTGCTGGCCGTGTTCGAGGTGCCCGCGACCTGACCGGCATTGTTGATTGCGAATGCCTCGCTGAAATCGCCACCCGGCAGGGTGCCGATATCCTGTATGCCGTGCTGCTGGCCCCAGAAGAATGCGTGTCGTCCCGTGCCGTACACGAATCCTGAGCCCCCGACAGCATTACCATTCGCACTAATGGCGTGGACACGAGCACTGCCACCGCGTAACACGCCAAGATCAACCACCCTGTAGGTTGTCTGCGCAAGCGCTGAGCCGGTAACCGTAATCATCAGCAGCAGAGCGAATACTGTTTTGCCCAATACTAACTTCTTGCGCGAGCCCATCGTCTCTCCTAGAAGCTGCCAAAGGTGACTGTCGTCGTTGCGCCGGTTGCTACGGTTGCCGTCTTGCTCTGCGTCGTGTAACCCGACTTCGCGACCGTAATCGTGTATGTGCCGATCGGAATCCACGGGCTGAAGTAGTACCCGCTTGTGTTGGTTCCGCCCTGGACAGTAGTCGCGACCACTCCGCCTTTGACCGTTACCGTGGCACCGCTTACGGCGGCGCCGGTCGGTAGCGTAACGTGTACTGTCACTTTGCCGCCGGTCGCGATCGGAATGTTTAGCGTGGTGGTTGCACCGCCGGTGACGGTCGTAGTCAGGCTGCGAGTGATGTAACCAGTGGCACTTGCCGTGACAGTACGCGAACCAGTAGTTACGTTCGAGAGCGTGTACACGCCCGTACTGTTGGTGGTAGCTGTCCCGTCGCTCCAACTCACGGCCGCGCCGCTGATCGCTCCACCCGTCGAGATGTTCGTCACTTTGCCGGTGATGTTTCCCACGGCGGCAGAGAGCGTGAAGTTGGCGCTTGTTGTACTGCCGGAGGCAATGGTCACGTTCTGCGTCTGGCTCGTGTAGCCGTTGGCCGAGGCGACGAGTTGGATCGTTCCCGTCGGAACGTTACTCAGTGTGTACACACCGCTTGAGTTGGTCGTGGTCTGCCCGCCGCCGTAGCCGACGGTTGCACCAGCAATGACCGTCCCGGCGGAGTTTTTCACCGTTCCTGTCACGTTCCCAGTATTCAGGCCGAGCTTCAACGTAGGCGCGGTTGTTGTTGCTCCTGCCGTCACAGTCACCGTCGCAGTCGCACTGGCGTAGCCAGTAGCGGACGCCGTGATCGTCACCGAACCCGCCGGAATGTTGCTCAGCGTGTAGTTTCCACTTGTGCCGGTTGTCACCGTTTCTCCTGCCGCGGAAACAGTGGCTCCACTGATCGCACTTCCACTGGTGTTAGTAACGGTGCCGGTCACCGTTCCCGGACTGATGGGAGTCAGGGCCAGAGTCGCCGCGGTTGCATTTCCGCCGCCCGTCACGTTCACCGTCTCCGACCTACTCTGGTACCCGCTCAGGGAAGCAGCCACGGTCACCGTGCCAGGCGTGAGATTCGCCAGCGTATAGCTGCCATTTTCGAGTGTTTTGGTTGAGACGCCGCCTGCCGTAACAGTCACACCGCCCAATGCCGCCCCGGCCGTATTGGTCACAGTGCCAGTCACGCTGCCAGTAGTGCCCCCGCCGGCGCTGATGTGAACGATCTTCGCGACCGACGGAACACCCGAGCCGTTGATTAGGAAGAGCATGTAGTGGCCGGGCGGCGCGATGTTCGCGCTGGAGGGAAACGTGACATTCAAGCCGCCACTCGCCTGCGTGAAGGCAAGAGCCATGAAGCGCTGATTCTGGTCGAACGTGTGTGTCGTCGACGGCAGGCGAATGAACGTGACTCTCTTGATCGAGGTCGCATCCGCTGTGCCTACGAACGCCGTCTGTCCGTAACCAACGCCGTTCGGTGCGGACGAAATGGCCGGGCGTGCTCCCGCGAACAGATACGGCGGCGAAAACAGCTGATAATTCGCGCCGCCAACGTTGCCGCCGCCCGAAAACACCCGCCCGTCAGGTAACAGGAAAGCCGTCGAGTGATAGCCGCGGTACTCAGCGATGCTGGCCATCACTGTCCATTGGCCAGTCGCAGGATCCCACATCTCGGTCGGGGAAACGGGGGTACTCGAGTTGTCAAACCCGGAACCGCTGCTGCCGCCCAGTACCAGAACCTTGCCGTCAGGCAGGATCACCGCATTGTGCTGTCGGCGCGCGTAGTGCATTGCGCCGGTATAACTCCATGCCGGAGCAGAACTGTTCAGGTCGATAATCTCGGCTGTGTTCGTGGGAGGATCGCTGCCGCCCACCTCCAGCACCTTTCCGACGTCATACATTAGTCCTGGGCCGTAGTCACGTGTGCCGCTGAACTGCATGTTGGCCAAAGTCGTCCATGCGCCCGTGCCTGTTGTGTCGAGGTATCGCGTAGTGCGACTGGGTCCCGCGTTGAACACTTTTCCGTTCGGTGCGACCAGCATGACGGGATAGAGCGGCATCTGGAGTTGCGCCGTCGTTAGGTTGCGCCACGAATTCGTGGAGAGCTGATATACCTGCGGCAGAGGGTTAGGCGAGGTGTTGGAAGTCATGTCGCCGGAAACCACCAGCACATCACCGTTCGGCAGGACGGTATTGGTCGGGTACCACCGCCCTGCATTCATGTCCGGCACGGCAGTGAACGTGTTCTGGTCGGGATCGTAGATCAATGCATGGGCATACCCAGTGTAGTCGGCTATGTGTCCACCCGTGATGAACACACGACCGTCCGCCATGAGGGTGTGCCCGCTGCAAAAGAGTTCGTATGGCGCAGTTGCTGCAGGAATCGTCGCGTTCGTTGCCGGATCCCACAACTGCGGGAGAAGCGAATCGGAATAGTAGGAATAGAACAGCACTTTACCATTGGGCAGCAGAGTCGTGTGAATCGGGATATACGGCAAGCTCTGCACGGCAGACCACTGCCCCGTCGATTGGGCTGCCGCCGCCGGACACAGCAACGGTAAAAGCAGTAATGATGCCAGGAACAAGTGCACCAGCAACAAGCGAGTACTACGGCGAGGCATGTAGGTGTGATTAGTAGGACAGCGAAAGGGTTGCGGAGTTTGCCATCGATCGGAATCCAGCAGTAGCTCACATCCGCCCTGGTCCTGAATTCTCAAAAACGGACTAAGCCTGCAAACATCAGTAACTTACAGGGGACCAGCTGTGCGATTGGTAGTAAGTAGTTCCTTTTCCGCCAGTAATTTTCCTATCGGCTTCTTATCGGCGATCCTAACCAGCGCCCCAAAGTGGGTGTCCAGACGAATTGGTTTGAGAACGCTAAACGGTCTACGTTCAGCACGAATACAGCCCCTTTGGCGAACCGTAGATTTCTAGCTTTCATCTCAAAACACGTGCTGCGGTCGGTGCTACGAATGCCACGACATTTCGGAGCAGACTCTCTTCCACTGTAACTTCTGCCAGTTCAGGTGCAGGCTTGGCGTCTGTAGAGTAGGCGATTCAGGTTTACATGAAGGTATTGGTCATAGACATCGGCGGTAACAGCGTCAAGCTGCTCATCAGTGGAGAGACTGATCCGCGAAAATTTCCGTCAGGGCCGGCGCTTACTCCACGCCAAATGATTTCAGGAGTCAAGAAACTCACAGAAGACTGGAAATACGACGCAATCTCTATCGGATACCCGGGACGTGTAACCCGGAATCGTATAAGCGTTGAGCCGAAGAACCTTGGGCACGGGTGGGTCGACTTTGACTTTGAAGGCGCGTTTGGGGTCCCAGTGAAGATCATGAATGACGCCGCGATGCAAGCTCTTGGAAGCTATCAAGGTGGAGTGATGCTGTTCTTGGGACTTGGCACCGGCCTCGGAACGGCGCTGGTCGTCGACGGAACGGTGGTACCGATGGAGCTTGCACACCTTACCTACAAGCGAGGAACCTATGAAGATTTGCTTGGACTGAGAGCCTTACAGAAGTTCGGGATCAAGAAATGGCGTGAGTATGTATTTGAGGTTGTGGGCCGCTGGATTCCGGCGCTTGAACTAGATGACGTGGTCATCGGAGGAGGCAATGTCAACAAACTGGAAAAACTGCCTCCACACTGCCGCGCTGGCGACAACGCACTTGCATTTCGAGGCGGTTTCCTCATGTGGGAGAACGGAAAGACGGTGACTGCAAATCGCTCCAAACCGCCCGAAGCATCGCACGATCACACCACGAAAGTTCCCCGAGGTAAGGCAGGTCGAGTCCCATATGTTAGTAGCAGAGGAAACCGAGCGTCTTGATAAACGATTGCCTATCGGGCTTCTTGCTCGCAATCGTTGGCAAGAGAACGGAGCTAACCGGACAGGAGCCGAACTAACAGTCACCGCATGAGTACGGCAGTCAACACGGTTAAAGAGCCCTTGACCTGGCATGCGATACCTGCAAATGAGGTCGTCCAGCGACTTGCGACCAGTAGCGAAATCGGTCTCGACCCGGCCGAAGTCTCAGTACGGCTCCGAAAGTACGGACTGAACCGTTTACCGCAAAGCAGGAAGCGGGGGCCATTCGCAAGATTTCTTTCTCAGTTCAATAACATTCTCATCTACATCCTGCTTGCCGCAGCCATCACTAAACTGATCCTGGGCGTGTGGGTAGACGCCTGCATCATCTTTTGCGTAGTTCTTCTCAACGCACTGCTCGGATTCATTCAGGAGGGCAAGGCCGAGAGGGCGCTGGATTCAATTCGCAACATGTTGTCGTCCGAAGCCCGAACTGTGCGCGGCGGTGAGACCCGCATCACTGACGCTGAGCAACTCGTCCCGGGCGACATCGTGCTTGTCGAATCGGGCGACAAGGTTCCAGCAGACCTGCGACTCATAGACGCGAAAAACCTGCGGACCGAAGAGGCAGCCCTCACTGGTGAATCAGTACCGGCGGAAAAGACAGTTGATGCTGTGCCGTCGAATGCGACCGTCGGAGATCGCTCGAGCATGGCGTTTTCCGGCACGATGGTCGTGTCTGGCCGCGCCACTGGGGTGGTTGTGGCGACAGGAAACGAGACGGAACTCGGCCGCATCAACCAGTTGCTCGCCAGCGTAAGCGCTCTCGAAACGCCTCTCCTGCGCCAGATCAAGAAGTTTGGCTACGTCATTACAGCAGTCGTCGGAATAATCAGCGCCCTGATCTTCGCTTATGGCAAATGGATTATGCGGATGGACCTTGTGAGTCTCTTCCAGGCGGTGGTCAGCATTGCGGTATCGACCATCCCGGAAGGGCTGCCCGCGCTGATCACAATCACAATGGCAATCGGTGTACAACGCATGGCCCAGCGCAACGCCATCATCCGAAGGTTACCTGCGGTCGAAACTCTTGGCTCAGTATCGCGGATATGCTCGGACAAGACCGGCACGCTGACGCTTATGGAAATGATGGTCGTGTCCGCCGTCACCGCCGAGTCGGGGTATCAGATCACCGGTCAAGGCTACACGCCGAAGGGCGAGATTAAGAAGGACGGAATGCCTGTGGACGGCGAACCCGTACTCTCGCTCATGGGGCGCGTCTCGTTGCTTTGCAATGACGCACAACTCCTCCAGGAGGAAGCTTCCTGGAAGGTGGAGGGCGATCCCACAGAAGGGGCGCTGTTGCCGTTCGCGATTAAGCTTGGTCTGAACCTGCAGGCTGAACGAGTTGCGTTTCCACGAATCGACGCCATACCGTTCGAATCGGAGCACAAGTTCATGGCGACGCTCCACAGGTCTTCAACAGGCAAGGAAGTACTCCTCGTCAAAGGCGCCCCGGAGGTGATCCTGGGCCACTGCGATCGCCAGCAGACCGTCAGCGGTCATGCGGTGCCGCTTGACCGCGAACACTTTAGTAACGAAGCAGATAGGCTAGCGACCCAAGGTGAACGTGTGCTGGCGCTCGCTTGGCTTGAGAACCCGAACGTAAAAGCTGACAGCCTCGGTCCGGATGATCTGCCGGAAAGTCTTATCATGCTCGGTCTGATCGGCCTCCTGGATCCCCCGCGTAAGGAGGCTGTCGAGGCGGTCAAGGAATGCCACGGCGGTGACATCCGCGTCACCATGATCACCGGTGATCACAGGAAAACAGCTGCGGCCATCGCTATGATGCTCGGCATTGGCGACGGGAAAACCGCTATCATCGGCACGGAAATCGAAGAGATGGACCCCGCTTCCTTGCGGGAATGCGTCCGCGCCGTTGACGTTTTTGCCCGGGCAAGCCCCGAACATAAGCTTCGACTTGTGGAAGCTATCCAGGCGAACGGTCAGATTGTCGCGATGACGGGCGATGGTGTAAACGATGCGCCTGCTCTCAAGAAGGCCGACATTGGGGTTGCGATGGGCATCAAGGGCACGGAGGTAACGAAAGAGGCTGCCGAGATGGTGCTCGCTGACGACAATTTCGCTTCCATCACGGCGGCCGTAAAGGAAGGGCGTACGGTTTACAACAACATCGAGAAGGCCCTGCTTTTTATACTGCCGACCAACGTCGCAGAAGCACTGGTCATTGCGGTGGCAATCATCTTCGGCTTCACCATGCCGATAACTGCCCCACAGGTTCTTTGGATCAATATGGTCACCTCGGTTGCGCTCGGCCTCATAATCTCTTTCGAACCACACGAGATCGACGTGATGCACCGTCCTCCGCGCGCGACGGACCGCCAGATCGTGACTGGTTTTGGTATTTGGCGCATCATATTTGTCGGCTTGACGCTCCTCACCTTCACCTTATTGGCGTTCTTCTGGATAAGGTCGCAGGGTGCATCAGACCCGCTCGCTCGGACGGTAGCCGTCAACGCCATTGCAATCGGCCAGGTCTTCTATCTGCTGAACAGCCGTTACTTGCTGGACTCGTCGCTCTCTCTGAAAGCCCATGCGGGGAACAGGTACCTGCCGTTCAGCGTACTTGCTGTCGTGATCCTTCAGCTTCTTTTCACATATGCGAGACCTTTTCAAGCGGTCTTCGGCACCGAGGCCATCCCACTTTGGGTCTGGCCTAGAATCTTCGCAGGCGGTCTGGTGTTTTTCTTCGTCGTCGAGACGGAGAAACTCATCATTCGCTCGTCGGGCTCACTACGAAGGACGATTACGGCGGTGGAAGCTGGCACGTGAACTCCGTGCCGCGCTTCATGCAAAACAGAAAGCAGACCCACGAAGATGACTCGGCATTCACCTTCTGTGATCACAGTTGCTGTCTTCGACACAAAGACTTACGACCGGGAGGCACTGCAGCAGGCCTCAGCCAATCATAGTATTGACTGGCATTTTCTCGAGTTTCGTCTCACGCAAAACAGCGCCTCTGCGGCGCAGGACGCCCGAGCGGTGTGCGTATTTGTTAACGATCAGTTGAATCGGCGTTGTCTGGAATCCCTGGCAAGGCAAGGGGTCGAACTGGTGGCGCTTCGCAGTACCGGGTTCAATAATGTAGACCTCGACTCCGCCAAGGAATTCAAATTGACTGTTACGCGGGTCCCTGTTTATTCGCCGTACGCCGTAGCTGAACATGCTGTTGCACTGCTGCTTACCTTGAATCGCAAGATCCATCGCGCATACAACCGCGTGCGCGAACTGAACTTTTCGCTGAACGGGCTTGTGGGGTTCGACCTACACGCGAAGACTGCCGGTGTTGTCGGTACAGGCAAGATCGGGCGCGCGACTGCGCAGATTCTTCGCGGATTTGGAATGAGAGTGCTGGCCTATGACCCTTTCCCACAACACGAATGGGCAAAGCAAACTGGGGTGGAATACGTTGACAGTCCCTCCATATTGTTGCGGGATAGCGACGTGGTTTCGCTGCACACTCCGCTCACCCCAGAAACCAAACACACTATCCGTAAGGAGACGATCGAGTTGATGAGACCTGGCAGCGTGCTCATCAATGTGAGCCGAGGAGCACTGGTGGACACCAGGGCGTTGATTGAAGCACTTAAGTGCGGTCATCTCGCGGCCGTGGGGCTCGACGTATATGAGGAAGAGGAAGGCATCTTCTTCGAGAACCTGTCCGACGAGGTACTTCAGGACGATCAACTGGCACGGTTGCTCACTTTTCCAAATGTACTTATTACTTCGCACCAGGGATTCCTCACCCGGGAAGCACTGAGCCAAATCGCCCACACCACCGTGACCAACATCTTGGCCCAGGCGGGCCAGAAATCATTCGTCGAAGGTTCCGTGGTGACCTAGAGC
>JAEZPW010000165.1 GCA_023441255.1 Acidobacteriota bacterium | reverse complement strand
GGGCTGCTGTTTGTGCCCACGCGGTGGCCGCCATCAGGGCAACTGCGCCCCATCGCAAAGCGGTCTTCATCCTGGTCTCCTTTTCTCTCGCTATCTCGGAAATCGGACTAGTACTTAATGGTCTTGATCTTGGCGCGGACCTTTTCCGCAACTGTTTGCGGAAGAGGAGCGTAGTTGAGTTGCTGGACCATGGACTGGCCATTCTCAAGCATCCAGTTCAGGAAATTGACGACGGCCTGACCTTTGGCGTGATCGCTGAACTGTGCGGGAATAAGCAGCCAGGTAAAGGTCGAGATCGGATATGCATCCTTGCCCGGAGCGTTGGTGATCGAAACCCGAAAATCGTCCGGCATCGTCTTGAGGGAGGCCGCGGCAGCTGTCGTTGAGTCGAGGCTGGCTTTGACAAAAATTCCGGCGGCATTCCTCACGGTGCCAAACTGGATCTTGTTCTGCAAGGCGTAGATCAGCTCGACATAACCAATGGAGCCGTCCATCTGCCGAATCATGCCGGCGACGCCTTCATTTCCTTTTGCACCAAGGCCAGTCGGCCAGTTGACAGAGGTCGACTTGCCTGGACCGTTCTTCCACTCGGGGCTAATCTTCGAAAGGTAGTCTGTGAAGCAGTAGGTGGTGCCGCTGCCGTCGGAGCGGTGAATGACAATGATCGATTTGTCGGGCAGATTGAGGCCCGGATTTGCGCTGGCCAAAGCCTTGTCGTTCCACTTGGTGATCTTACCGAGGTAAATTCCGGCCAAAGCCTCGGGGGTGAACTTGATTTCCCCGCTCAGGCCCGCAAGGTTGTACGCCGGAACAACGGAACCCATTACCGTAGGCAGGTGCAGAACCGGTACCTTCGCTTGCTTCAGCTGTTCGTCCGTCATGGGACCATCACTGGCGCCGAAGTCCACGGTTCCGGCGAGCAACTGACGAATTCCGCCACCGCTGCCGATTGACTGGTAATTAATCTGCACATCAGGATTGGCCTTGTGGTACTCCGAAAACCATTTCGAGTAGATCGGATAAGGGAACGTCGCCCCTGCGCCGTTGAGATTCGTGGCCGCCGACGCAATGGTCGCGGCTAGGCTAACCAGCAAAACAGCCGTAAGCAGCTGCCGAAACATGCTTTTCTGTTCCTCCAGCTCAGGTTGTAGCTGCGTATTGTGAATCGCGTGTTAAAACGATGTGAATCCCTGATTAAGACAAAAAAGGCCAGGTCTGCGAAGCCTGGTGCGAGGTTGGGGCAGCTGGGCGCATGTTGCGCACTCACCTCTGCAGCTCAGCATGCATCTAACCAGATGCTGGGGTCCACATTCGGACGGCCATTAAGCGAGAGGGAATATGGCGATTTCAGTGGCCCATATCGTGGCTGTCTTTCTTCTGGGCTTCGCCCTCGGGGGTTCGCTGGTAGCGCTTCAGCGAAGAGCCCGCATCGACAAGATCAAGCAGGAGTTTCAGGCGCAGCTCGAAGCGATCGTCACTCAGCAGAATGCGGGTGAGACTACCGCATCAGGGAACGCGGCAGTATCCGGTGCAAGCAAGGAAAGCGCTACGCAGGCCGGCCCCTCACGTGCAGCGTAAGGAAACGGCGTAAGGAATCAGTCGCGGGAAATCGTTGCCGGATTCAGGACTGCCGAATGGCTCAGCGCACGGTCGAGCGCGTCCGCCAATGCCCGGTGGAAACCGCAGGTTGTGATCACGTTGATATCGACCAGCAGTGGCCGGTTCAATTCGGAACGATAGAGGAAGAGCGTACCGCGGTTGAGCCCCGTGCTGTTGACTAGTTCGAAGCTCATCGCCCACTTCCCTTGTCGTGCCCCATCGAGCATCGACGCCGGACTCGATTTCTGCCAGGCCCATAGTTCTTCGCCGAATCCGTCGCGGCTGAGGTGATGCTGACTACCTTCATGCGTGCAGGTTCCCGCCAACACAAGCGCGCAGCGGTCGAAGTCGTTGTCCTCAAATACGCGTCCTAGAGCACTTTCGATCTCAGCAAAGTCACATGCTGATTCAAGCTCTTGAGCGGCATGTCGGAACGCGAGATTGTTGACTATCACTTGCTTCTGATCAAGCGTTCGCTGCGCAACGCGCACCAGTTCGTCCCATTCACGGTAGCCCAATTTCTGCACACCGATCCAGAGGCCGACAGCTAGAACAAATAGCACGGTTACGACTGAACGCGCCCCGGGTTGCAGCAATAGCAGGCTCAAGGCCCCACACGCCGCAGTCACACCGTAGAGGATGATGACTACCTGCCGTTGCGAGAAGCCAAGGTCGAGAAGCTTATGGTGTATATGCTCCCGGTCGGGAGCGAACAACGGACGTCCTGCAACGAAGCGGCGCCCGACAGAAAGGGCCGTTTCCAAGACAGGCAAGCCGAATGAAATGATTGGGATGGCAACCGCGATCATCGTCGACGATTTTTCGCCGTTGCGAAGAGCGAGTGCACTCAACATGAACCCAATAAAGAGACTTCCGGAGTCGCCGAGAAAGATAGTCGCGGGATTGAAATTGAACCGCAGGAACCCGAGGATCGCCCCGGCCAGAATGGCGGTCGCAACTGCTCCCGTGTAGCTTTGGGTAAAGACGGAAACAACAAAGACTACCAGGGTTGAAAGCAGCGCAGATCCAGCCGCCAGACCGTCCACGCCGTCGATAAGGTTGAAAGCGTTGGTGATCCAGAGCACCCATACGACCGTCGCCCCAAGGGACACGAGATAGTGAAGATCTCCCGATCCGAATAGCAACGGCAGGTGAACAATCCGCAGACCAGCGGCCCAAAGCAAAAGGGCAGCGACGGTCTGGCCGGCAAACTTCTGATAAGGTCCCAAGGTGCGAAGATCGTCAATGAGACCGACGAAAAAGATGATGGCTGCCGGACCCAGGAACTTCATCAAGGTCGTCCAGGATGGGTTCCAACCGTGTCCGGTTAGTTTGGTCAGCGCGAATGCGATCAGAACGGTGGCGTAGAACGCGGTGAAGATGGCTACGCCGCCAAGACGCGGAATCGGCTTGCTGTGGATGTGTCTTTGTGACGACGGAGGACTGGCCCAGCCGTACTCGTTCGCAAACCTCCGGACAGTCCACGTCAGCACGAAAGAGAGGACTACCGCAGCCAAGAATGCAACAACCGCTGTCAACGACATGAAACGCCTTCAGGTAATGCAGTCCCAACACCAGGCTGGCGATCAGTACTATTTGCAAGCCAACGAGAGTTGAAGCTAGTTTAAGACCAGAGCTGAAGAGTGACAAGGATTACAACAGCGGATGGCATTCGGAAAATCGAGCGACCGTGATGACCACCCAGAGATTTTTTTTTGCAAGTTGTACTTCCGCTCCCGTTCTCAACCAACAAGGAGAAATCGTGGCAAGAATACTTTTCGCCATACTCTTAATCGGCAGCTTGGCGGCATTTGCCCAGCAGCAACCGCCCGTGGTTACCGCCCAAGCCAATACCGTGTGGATTGGAGCGGACGGCAAGTTCGAAGCAACGCCGGATACGGCGACGGTGCAGTTCAACATCTCGCCGCAAGAACAAACAGCCAAAGCGGCTTATGACCGGGCTGCGACAGCTGCCCAGCAGGTTCGGGACATTCTGCGATCGGCCGGAGTCGACCCGAAACAGGCCGAGATTGGATTCTTTTCCCTCAGTCCTGTGTACGACTACCGCACGCCGAAGCGAAAGCTGGTGGGATATCGGGTAAACAGTTCCGTCACCCTCAGACTGAAGGATTTCTCCAAGGTCGCGCCCATCGTCCAGCGATTGAGCGACTTGGACGTGACGGAGAACCAAACCATCAGCTATTCGCTCGAAAACATTGATGTTGCTAAGGTTAGGGCGGTAGAGGATGCCTATCAACGGGCACACGCCGAGGCTGCCGCGTTGGCTCGTGCGGGTGGCAGAACATTGGGTGAATTGTCGTACGCCTCGGCAGACACCTTTGAACAGATGCCGCGCCCGTTGGCCGCCGCCCGAGCAATGACGATGGCGGCGGAAGCTGCACCACCCCCGACGGCAGAATTCAGCCCTCAGAACATCGTCGTGACGGCGCACGTAAACGCAATGTTCACGTTGAAGTAGCCACGGCCTCAGCAACCCCGTTCGAACCAGCATAAGGGTTTCTGAGTATTCGCTTTCAGCCGTTGGCCGTGCAGTGCTCAACAGATATGCCAGGGATTGTTAGACTATCGAGCGTATGGCGATTCGCACGATTTTCAGCACGGTGGAAGACTGTGCGCAGGGGACGTACCAGGGGTGGTGCGAGTTCGTTCGCGACTACGCACCTCTTGCGCACAGATTGCTCTCACACTACTTCCCTTCGCTTCGGCCTGAGATTGACTCCGCCGTAGTGGCGGTTTTTGCCGCTGCGAACGCAAACGATAATGCATGGTTCAAGTCATTGCATTTCGCGAACGAACGTGAGTTCGCCATGGCGTTCCGGGACCTCGTGTTCGCTTCCGGGCGCTCTGCTGCCCGTCTTCCCGCGCCCAAGATACCGTCACAGCGCATAGTCGCGTTGTTGGACGGGCTTTCATTGGTGCAGCGCCAGCTCTTTTGGGAGTTTTTCAAAGGCTGGACCGTACAGGAAGCAGCGGAAATGCTGATGAATGCCAGTGCCACAGCCGGGGAGACTGGCAAGATCGCGGAGGAGCGCCTTGCACCTTTTGGCGATGCAGCGGAAAGAGCTGCTCTTGTGTTGTTTGGCATCGAGACAGCACAGTCCGAGCGAGGCAATGACTGCCTGCCATGGAAGACCTTCAACAACCTCATCAACGGTCAGATCTCATGGGCCGACCGCGAAAGCGCTGAACGTCACATATCAACCTGTACACATTGCCTGGAAGCATTCACGGCATTCCAGGAGATGATCTGGCTACAAAAGGGCTCCACGGCGCTCGATAAGGCGGCAACACAAACAATCGTGGGGGCACTGGGCGTCCGTCGAACCGCATCCAGGAATCTGCTGGGGCGGTTGTTCTCGCGGGCCAGTTAGCTTTGACGATGTTGCCGTGGTGCTATCGCCGGACGCGGCTCTCATCCAGAAGCAGGTCGCGCTGAAGCGTCATTTCCACTGTCGTGCCCGGTTCGAGGCGAACATCGCTGCCGCGGGTAAGCATTCCGATTGCGAGACCGGTCGCGGCTCCCAAACCGCCACCGATAGCGGCTCCCTTGGCACCCTGGCTTGCGATGGCGCCGATAGCAGCACCCTGGCCTGCGGTCTTGGCGACGGTGGCGGCATCCTTTCCTTTTTCGCCTTCGTGCTGGATCGTGCCTTCCTTATCCTTGACGCGACTGATATCCGAATCGCTGGAATCTATGGAGCCCGGAAGCGAGACTGTGTACCCGCTGGGAAACACCATGCTCGTGAAGTGGAATAGGATTTCGGCTCGTCCCTTTACGCGGCCCGCGCGCTTCACCTGTGCGATTCGTCCCTGCACGTAGGTGCCGGCCGGAATAACCATGTGGTTGTCGATGGCGATGGGGAACGACGTCTGCCCGTAAACGCTGTCGCCAACACGCGCCGATTTCGTGGAGACGGCATTCTTCAGCACGACCGGAACACGTGTACCCGCGGGCACAATAAGCCTGGCCCTCGAGACCGGTTCCGATGTCTCGTGCGGCACGTTTTCGTCGCTTTCAATGGCGGCAGCAGGGACCTTGGCCGGCTCGCGCCTGCTCAACTGTGGTTCTTGCGCCATCAGAATGGTCGTGAAACCGAGAATCACCACGGTTGCGAAAATCCGCATTTCGCCCTCCACTGGCCTCGCAGGCCAGGGTAATCCTAGTAAACACCGAGACAGGAACAAAGTAGCGCAGCACATTTGGATCGTGCTACTTCGCCGTGCGCAGTCCCAAGCCGGACGGTGACCAGGAATCAACGATGACCTTGGCCATTCGGGCAATGAGCAATTCGGCCTCGTTCTCCATGATCCAGGATTGGTCTTTGTTGTCCCAGGTGAACGCCGATATCACTACTGGGCCGGCCTTGGTATAGACGAGACCGACATCCGCGCGGACGTCGTCCAGCGCGCCAAGCTTGTCGGCGATCATTGAACCTTGCTCAGATGCGTCCTGTGTCTCCAGATAGTGTGGGATCATGTTGCGGTATTGCTGGTTCTTCATAATCCCAATCATGGTGTTGCACAGTTGCGAGTCGCCCAGATCGCAGCGTTCGATGGAGGCCATTGCTTCACCCATCTCGCGCGCGGTCGTTTTACCAAGTCCGAACTTCTTCTGGTCGGCGGGCATAGGACCGTCCGCAGGATCGGGAGGCATGAAGACCTTCTTATACAGATAGGTATTCTTCAGTCCCATTGCCGCAGTGCGCTGATTCACCGCTTTGATCCCGACCACGTCGATGACCATGTTGGTGGCGGTGTTGTCGCTCTCGATCATCATGAGGGTGATCACGTCTTTGAGAGTGAGGTCGAGTCCCGGATCCATGAACTGAAGCACGCCGGAGCCTTCCACCTGGTTTTGCTTGGTGAGTTTTATGCGCTGTGCGAGGTCGAGCTTGCCCGCTTTTGCCTGGTAAAAAGCTTCGATCATAACCGGAAGCTTGATCACCGACGCAGTCTGAACGGGTTCATCGGCGTTCAGCGCAGCAGTAGCGCCCGTCTTCATGTTTTTCGCCCAGACTGCCACTTTGCCGTGATGCTTTGCCGCGATTTCAGAAAGCCTGGACTGAAGAGCCGCATCGGTCTGATCGACACAAAACGCGGCCTCGCAAGCGATAGCCACAAAGAAGAGTGCTCCCATAACCCTGCGCATACGATCTCCGGATCTGCTCAGCGCGCAACTACCTCAAAGCGGTTAGTAAATCAGATACTTTTTTCGGATCGTCTCGAACCTGTCTAGGGCGTCCCACCAGTCCTGCGAAATCCTGCGCGGGTCCTGCCCAGCGTTAATGGCCTCAAATGCAGACTGATTCACGAGAAGCCAGTTGAGGCGGTCCATCTTGTACTCAGCCGGATAGAGTTTGTGCAAGGCGGCGGCGAGTTCCAGGCCCAGTTCCGGAGCGTCGAAGAAGTTGCGGTCAAGCAGGACGATGTTAACTCCGCCGCAATTTTCATTGGCATACTTGCTCTCGCTCGGCTTGAAAGTGACCGGGACAAAACGCACTCCGCTGATCCCTCGCGCGTTCAAGTACTTCGCAAGCTCCAGAGGCTTGATCCAAGGCGCCCCGACCAGCTCGAACGGAGTATTGGTGCCACGCCCGACGGACACGTTCGTGCCCTCGATCATACCGACGCCTGGATACAGAGTCGCCTCGGTCAGGCTGCGCATGTTCGGCGATGGATTGATCCAAAGCATGCCGGTGGAATCGTACCAGTCCCCCCGCTGCCAGCCTTCCACGGGCACCACGGTCAGCTTCGCGTTGATTCCGCGCTCGGTGTTGTACATTTTGGCCAGTTCGCCGATGGTCATGCCGTGGCGGATCGGGACCTGTCCGTAGCTGACGAAGCTTTCCTTGCCGGGATCGGCAACCGGGCCTTGCACGAATGAGCCATTGATCGGATTCGGGCGGTCCAGCACTATGATTTCTTTCCCAGCTTTAGCCGCAGCTTCCAGGAAATAGCCCAGGGTTGTTTCGTAGGTATAAAACCGGACTCCGATGTCCTGGATGTCATACACGATGAAGTCGAGAGTATTCATCACATCGGGGGACGGCCGACGCTTGACATCGGTGTCGCCGTAGACGCTATAAACCGGAACACCGGTCGCCGCATCTTTCCCATTGCCGATGTTCTCGGTGTCAAGCGCGCCCGCAATTCCGTGCTCAGGACTGAAGATTGCCACTAACTGAATACCCGGAGCGTGAGCAAGCACGTCGATCGTGCGCCGCCCGTCCGAGTCGATTCCCGTGTGATTCGTTATGACGCCAACCCTGACCGTTTTCCCCGGCTCCGGGCGGAACACGTTGAAATTTCGAGCCTGAAGCACGTCTACGCCACTTTTTACTTCGCCGTTTCGAAACGGGATGCGGCGAGCGTTCGCCATCGTCTCGTTGTAGCCCGTTATGCTGGCCATCCGCAGTTTCTGGCTGTCGCTAAGGTTTAGATTGAGAGCGTCAACGACGGCCGTGGCGACACGAGAACGGAGGGACACCGCGGACTTACCTACATGCGGGTGAACAGCGTTCGTGAGCAAGATCACGTACGTGTCGGTAACGGGATCAAGCCAGATGGATGTTCCGGTGAAGCCCGTGTGTCCGAACGAACCGACAGGAAGCAGTTCACCGCGGTTGCTGGCAAAAGGAGAGTCGATGTCCCACCCAAGGCCGCGGGACGATACGGCCGTGGACGGTTGCTGAGGCGTGCTCATCTTCTCCACCGAGAGCGCGTTCAGAACCTTGAAGCCGGTGAGCATGTCCTGGGCGAATTTCGCCAGATCGTCAGCCGTCGAGAACAGGCCGGCGTGACCGGCGATGCCGCCCATGCGTCGCGCGGTCGGATCATGGACCACGCCGCGCAGCATATGGTTATGCTCATCGTATTCCGTCGGAGCGATTCGTGGGCGCCAAGCGGCCGGAGGAAGGAATTGCGTTTCCGTCATACCGAGTGGCGCATAAATGTTCCGCACAGCGTAGTCGTTCAACGACATGCCCGTGACTTTTTCAACGACGAAGCCGAGCGTTTCGAAATTGATGTCGCTGTACAGAAAACGCGAGCCGGGGGCGAAAATCGGCTTTTCGTCCATCACCATCTGAAAGGCGGTCTCCCGGCCCTGCCACGGCGTCTTCAGGTCCAGGTCTTCGCGCAATCCGGAATAGTGAGTCAGTAACTGCCTGACGGTGATGTCGTCCTTGCCGTTCTTAGCGAACTCCGGAAGGTAGTTCTTGACGGGATCGTTAAGACGGACCTTCCCTTCTT
>JAEZPW010000161.1 GCA_023441255.1 Acidobacteriota bacterium | reverse complement strand
CATTCGGGACGGGCACAGCCCCGTCCACACACGACAACATGTCTGTTTACGGCACTACGGTGGCCCCAATCAGCGACGGCACGCTGCGTGTGCGCTGCCGGCGCGCAGTCATGGCCAGTTCTTTGGTGAGGTTCGGCGGCCTGGTGGAGAATGTGCTTGCGACCTGGTCACCTGTTTCGACTTTGACCGCTTGTGCCGTGAAGATGTGTCGTCCGAACACACGGACGTCAGCTTCAGCCCTGGTCTGGGTTTGCAACCACATGCCTGCCGCGTTGCCGAATTGCACCGTAGTGTGCACGTTCTTCAGCCACCACGAGGGCGACTTCGCCATATCTCCGTCGATCTTGTGAACCAGGTACGTGTCCTGGTCCACCCAGACTTTGCCGCGTACAAGCGCTTTTTCATCGTGCTTCGGGATGAGTTCGAGAACCCAGCATCGCTGGCCCTGCAGCACTTCCTGCTGCAGCAGGTTGAAGTCGTAGTTGTGCCGGTCGATCGCTCCGGGGGCGCTTTGTGAGGCGGCGAATTCCGACTCCTTCTCCAGCACGTCGCGAACTAGCGAAACCCCGCGTTTGTTCCCGGTGCTCCTCTCGATCTTGAACGTCTTCCGGTTCGGAGGGACAAAGCTTACGTCGGCCAGCACCTCCGATTTAGGGTTATCTTCCTGTGCGCCGAAGAGCTTGTACTCACGCGTCATGGTGTACGGCCGGTAGTTCTGGCGGTTTTTCTGCTGCGCCTCCTCCATCCGGGTCACTATGGTCTCCAGCGTGGGCACTGACGCCCGTATTTGGTCTCCGCGTGTTGGCTGCTGGGCGCTCGCGCTCTGCGTGGCTGCCGCGAGTGCCGCAAGCGCGAGAAGGCAAAGAAAGGTTTTAAGTGTGCTGCGCAAAGCGCTTCTCTCCGTTGTGATCGCCAGTGCTTACAGTGACTACATGCTTACAGTGACTACAGGGGTGTTAGAAGCAAATGACGTGCCAAGGGTAGGCCTTAATCCGCCGGGCGATTGCGGGGCCGCTGTGCACAAGCGTAGAAAGATTGCGAGTACGAAGGTAAAAAGCGGTAAGGAACAACTCAGCTTTGCATTGGGCCGGCCTGTTTTCTCTCCGGCACTGGCGCGCCGGTTTGGACCGGTTCTGCGCACCTCGCGCCCGCCACTTCTCGATAAGCCTGCAGGATTCGCTGCACGGAGGCGTCCCAGGAGTAGCGTGCCGCCTGTTCATACCCGCGCTGCTTCAGCCGCTCGCGCAGAGACTGGTCGACCAGCACCCGGTGCAGCGCGCGCATGATGTCGAAGATGTTCTCGGGATTCACCAGCACCGCCGCGCTGCCCACCACCTCGGGCAGGGAAGAAGTGTTGGAAGTCACGACCGGGGTACCGTGCGCCATCGCCTCCAGGGGTGGCAAGCCGAAGCCCTCGTACAGCGAAGGAAAAATGAACACCTTGGCCGTGTCGTAGAAGATGCGCAGCACGTCAATGGGCACGAAGCCGAGGAACCTCACTTCGTTCTCCACGCCGCTGCGCACCACGGTACGGCGCAAGTCCGGGTGGCTGGAGATCTCGTCGCCGATAATGATCAGCTTCAAGTCTGTGAAGCGGTCCTCTTTCTGCAACTCCGCCTTCAGCGCCGAAAACGCCTCGATGATGCGTACCACGTTCTTGTGCGGGCTGATGCGGCCGGTATAAAGGATGAAGGGGTAGCTCACCTGGTAGCGTTCGGCGATGAACTGCCGGTCGGCCTCGCCGGTATGCCCCCGGCGAAAACGCTCGTCGATGGCGTTGTACACCACCTGGACGGCGTCGCCAGGAATGCCGAACAGCCGCTCAACGTCTTTCTTGGTGAAATTCGACACGGCGAATATCCGAGCCGCCCGGCTCAGTACCCGCTTCGTGCAGTAGAAGTGTACGGCCCGCCTCATGGCCGATCCGTTGTGCGACCGGTACATGTAATCGAGCAGGTCGTGGACCGTAATGATGTAGGGGCAGGGCAGGTACTGCGGCACCGAGATCAGGTGGGGTATGTGGACAAGGTCGCACGCGTGCTGCCGCAGGACCTGGCGGAACTTCAGGTAAGTGGTTGCCGAGTTCTCGTCACCCCCGAACGCGACGGGATGAAAGTTCGGCGGCAGCTCACCAATCTCGCGGACGCGGTCGGGATCGCCGATGAGAAAGAACTCGTTCTCGTGGTCCAGCCGCAACATGCTGCGCACGATGTTGCGTATATACGTTCCGACACCGAAGTCGGTGATGTCCCGGATGTCGATGCCGATGCGCACACTTGCATTTTACGACACCCGGCAACGACGCGAGTCAATACAACATGATTGCGATGATCAATCGGTCGCGAGTCTGTGCGACTACAAATCAAAAGAGGCAGAGCTGAATGCCCTGCCCCCGATCCGTTCCAATGCCTGGAGACTGGTTGTTACGCCTTCGCCCCCACCATGTGCCGCTGCCGGCGTCCTTTATATAGCGGATACAGTTCGGCCATTTCGAGCACCTGCCGCCGAATACGCGCCAGGCGGTCGGGTTCGGCGCGATGGTCGAGAGCATCGGCGATCCAGTGGCCGATCTGCCGGAACTCCGGTTCTGTCATGCCGCGCGTTGTGCAGGCCGGCGAGCCCAGACGAATGCCGCTCGGCTTCATCGGCGGGTTGGTGTCGAACGGAATGGCGTTCTTGTTGACCGTGATTCCGGCTTCGCCCAGCGCCTTTTCGGCTTCGCTGCCCAGCATGCCCTTGGAGAACACGTCCACCAGCATGAGGTGGGTGTCGGTCCCGCCGGAAACGATGCGGTAGCCGTCGTTCTGCAGCGTTGCGGCGAGCGCCTTGGCGTTCTTCACCACCTGTGCCGCGTAATCTTTGAACGCGGGCTGCATGGCCTCATGGAAGCAAACCGCCTTGGCGGCGATGATGTGCACCAGCGGTCCACCCTGGTCTCCCGGGAAGACGGTCTTGTCCACGTCTTTCGCGAACTGCTCCTTGCACAGGATGAGGCCCGCGCGAGGGCCGCGCAGCGTCTTGTGAGTTGTGCTGGTGACGATGTGCGCGTGCGGCACCGGCGAAGGATGCACGCCGCCGGCGACGAGTCCGGCGAAGTGGGCCATGTCCACCATATAGAGCGCGCCGACTTTGTCGGCGATCTCGCGCATGCGGGCGAAGTCGATGATGCGCGGGTACGCGCTGCCGCCGCCCACGATGATCTTCGGCTTGTGCTCGACCGCCAGCCGCTCAAGCTCGTCATAGTCGAGAGTTTCGGTGTCCTTGGTCACGCCGTACGGAACGATCTTGTAGCGCTTGCCCGAAAAATTCAGCGGATGCCCGTGCGTGAGGTGGCCGCCGTGCGCAAGGTTCAGGCCGAGGATGGTGTCGCCCGGTTGCAGCACTGCGCCGTAGGCTTCCATGTTGGCCGTGGAACCGGAGTGCGGCTGCACGTTTGCGTGGTCGGCGCCAAAGAGCTGCTTGGCGCGGTCGCGCGCCAGGTTCTCGACCACGTCCGTGAACTCGCATCCGCCGTAGTAGCGCTTGCCGGGATAGCCTTCCGCATACTTGTTGGTGAAGACCGACCCCATTGCCTCCAGCACGGCTTCGCTGACAAAGTTCTCCGACGCGATCAGCTCAAGGCCCTCATGCTGGCGGCGTTCTTCGTTGGCGATCGCCTGTGCAATCTCGGGGTCAACCTCAGACAAGGGCAGTGACATCCGGTTGTTCTGCATGGAATCACTCCAGGAGATGGTAGGAACTCTAAAGCTTACGCCGGGTAGCCCGGGATGCCAAGCGCGGTTTGCGCCTCAACGTCTGCGCGCAACGCCCCTACGACCCCAATATTCATGATGCGGGTAGGGGTTCCTCGCTGCGCTCGGCATGACAAAGCGAGGGAGCAGAGGCGCTCATTGCAGAGCGGCTGGAACAGACGGGCTCATGACAAGTCGCGAGAGCAGGCATGCTCGGAATGACAAAGCGTTCTTTGCACCCTCCGAGACTTCCCACCGCCTGCCTGGAGCCTGCGCTGAGCACACATCATCCATCTACCATCATCCATCTGCCATCCTGACGTTCCGATCTGCGATCACCCGATCTGAGATCTGCGATTCCTCAGCTCTTCGATCTCCATGATCTTGTCCACTCGCCTTTGGTGCCGCCCGCCCGCGAACTGCGTGGAAAGAAATTTGTCGACCAGCTTCACTGCCGTCGTCTCATCCACCACGCGCGCGCCGAGCGTCAGGATATTGCCGTCGTTGTGCTCGCGCAGCATCTGTGCCTCGAATTCTGTTGTGACGTTCGCCGCCCGTATGCCCGGGACTTTGTTGGCCGCCAGCGCCATGCCGATGCCGGTGCCGCACACGAGTATCCCGAAGTCGGCCTGCCGCGCCGCGACTTCCTCGCCGACCTTGCGTGCGTAGTCCGGGTAGTCCACCGAGGCGCTCGAGTCGGTGCCGCGGTCATCCACCTCAAGACCTTGCTCGTGAAGGTGCTGTTTGACTTTTTCCTTCAGTTCGAAGCCGGCGTGATCCGATCCGATGGCGATCTTCATGCCAACTATTGTAGCGAGAAGTGCGACCTAACCCGCGCCAAACGCCAAATAGCTCGCTGTCCCCTCCAACACTGTTGTCATTCCGGGGAGTGTAGCGACGAGGGATCCCTACGGCCGCGACACCGCGCGGGCTTGCGCGCAACTGTTTCTTGAAGGTAGAGATTCCTCGCTCCGCTCGGAATGACAACAGGTAGTGCAAGGGTGATGTTCGAGAGCAACGTTCAAGGTGCAACGTTCATGGACAGGTGACGTTAACGTCCCAAATGTGGTCCGGTGTCAAAATCCTTCCAGCACCACCTTGCCCCTGGACTTCCCGCTCTCCACCAGCGCGTGAGCCTTTTTCAAGTTCGCCGCATTGATGTTCCCGAACGACGAAGCAGCCGTCGTGCGGACCGTGCCGCCGTCCACCAGCACGGAGACTTCGTTCAGTATCCGGTGCTGCTCGATCATGTCGGGGGTCGCGAACAGCGGACGCGTGAACATGAACTCCCACACTAGCGCGGCCGACTTACGTTTCAAGGGCTTGGCATCCAGTGTTGGTGGATCGTCGATGAGCCCGAACTTTCCCTGCGGCGCGAGCACTTCCACCAGCGCGGGATAGTGTTTGTCGGTTGCCGTGATGCTGGCCACGTACTCAGCCTCGGGCACGCCCAGCGCTCGCATCTGGCCGGCGAGGGAAGTGCTGTGATCGATGACGTCGTGCGCGCCCAGCTCCTGACACCACTGCTTTGTTTCGGGACGCGATGCCGTTGCGATCACCCTCAGCGCGGTCAGCTTGCGCGCCAGTTGAATGAGCATCGACCCCACCCCGCCTGCGCCCCCGATGATCAGCAGGCTCCCGCCATTGCGTTCGCTTCCTCGTTGCACTCCGAAGCGGTCGAACAGCAATTCCCAGGCCGTCAGGGTCGTCAGCGGCATGGCCGCGGCTTCGGCAAAGCTGAGTGTCTGCGGCTTTTTGCCGACGATGCGCTCGTCGACCAGGTGGAATTGCGCGTTCGTTCCCGGGCGCGCCAGAGATCCTGCGTAATAGACCTCGTCTCCCGGCTTGAACAGCGACGCTTCCGGCCCCACCTGCGTCACCACTCCGGCGGCGTCATAGCCGAGGATTTTGTACTCGGTTCCGTCCGGCTTGGCGGTTGCACGCACTTTTACGTCTGCGGGGTTAACGGATACTGCCCTGACTTCGACCTGGAGATCGCGGCCTGTAGCATTTGGAACCGGAAGTTGCAGATCTATGAGCGATTCCGGCTTCTCAATAGGCGAGGGTGTCTTGTAACCGACAGCTTTCATGGCGGCCTCTCTTGCGGGTGAGCTGATGTCGAGCTTCTTCGATGCCGAACGCGCCCTGTCGGGTCGCCGGCAAACTTTTCATCTAGCCAACACACTGGACAACCCGGCAAGGTGTCACCCTCCTCTGACAAGTGCAACTCGCCTTCTCGGCGAGCATCGTCGAAGATCAGGGCCCCGTCCGCAGGATTTCTTCTCGACTGACAGAATCGCGCCCGCCCCTTGCGGGAACGAGCGATCGACTTGGAGTTGACTCATGGCTAATCGCAACCGTGTGTACATCACCCAGAACTGGTTCAAGTCAGTGTTCCTGCAACTCTACCTGGACCACCGTCGCGGCCGTGTCTTCGCCGAAGCCAAGAAACTTAAAGAATGGAAATGTCCCGATGACCTGATGACATTCGAGGAGCGGTGCTACGTCACGAATGACGAAATCCTTTCCTCCTTCAGCCTGCTGCTGAAGGAAGAACAGGAGTACAAGCTGACCTCTCCGGATCAGGCGCGGAATGTGCTCCAGGAATTGCAGTCCGTTCTCGATGAAGACTCGCGCGAGAAATACGTCGATCTGCTGACTCGTACAGGAGAGTACCCGGAGTCAAAGGGTGTCTTTTTGTTCTCCGATGACTGGACTTACCTCTCCTGGAGTCCCGAAGCGGGCGAAAGCTTCCAGGCGGCATTTCGCAGCATGATGGTCAGCATTCAAAACCGGGATGACCTCATCTTCCATCCCCTGAACCTGACTGATCACTTCGCTTTCTTCCTTTTCCTCGACCTCCTGCCGGTCGATGGCGGCCAACTCGACATCCCGTATCGCTCCCACGCCATTCCGGGCATCGGGCGAGCGCACACGCACCTTTCTTTGACCGACCCCGGCCGAGGACATCGCCAGGCCACGGTCATGAAGCGCTCGTTCTTCGAAACCAACTACGTACATGTGGAGCACCTGGAAAGACTCGGCCGCACTCGCAAGGAGATCGAGTCCTATCGCGTCCCGAACATCGTGGACTTCACGATCACGCGTGCCTGCGTCGGCGATCTGGCTCCTGTGACCGCGTATCTGGGGCGGCCTCTGTGCGAATATTCAGGGGCTTTCGACCTGTTGAAGGCAGCGAATCTCACTTCGGCTGCCGCGACCGCGTTTTTCGCCATGGGGGCTGCGGAGATAAAGCTGGCTATCGATCCGCTGACCATCAGCGAGGCCATCGCCTATCTCAATCGCCTGATGACCCTGCGCAACTACCCGCGGCAGGCGCTTTCCGTGGCGTTCAACCTGAACCGCGACTATGTCGATGACCGGCATCCGTCGCAGACGAAGATCGTCAACAACAAGCTCGAAATCGGTCTGCTCGGAATCGACGTTGCCACCAGTGCCGGCTGGGACAAGGTCACCTGGGACGGCGCCGGAGACATTTATCCTTCGGTTTGCGTCATGGACCAGCTTGGTCACGAGGAAGCGTTGACGCTCGTTCACACCGCCCACGAACGCGGACTCACCACCTACTTCTCGGGCGGCTTCGTGATCGGCAAGGGCCACATCGCCGCCGCCGTCTACACGGGCGTTGACGGCATCGGCATCGGCGGAGCACAGGTGCTGCGCCTGATCGACAAGATGGGACACGAGGGACCCTTCCTTGAGGAGAACCTCGACAAGATAAATAAGGAAAGAAATGACGCCGAAGCCACGATACGCGGCAGATCGGCACGCTTGCTCTCCTGCCTCGATCGCCTGTATTTCGAAGGCAGCCTCCGGGAAGATCTCGAACCGATGCGCCAGGAACTTTTCCTGGAGATGAAGGCGCTGAACGAAGCCGGGATGACGCGCATCCTTCGCTCGGCCGAGAGCCTCGACCTGCCCATAGGCAAGGAACGCGACGAAGCGGACTTCGAGCTATGGGCGTGTGAACGAATCGCGAAAGCCGGGGAAAAGGGTGTCGCGTTCATTCACGGCAGCCGCCAGAACGCCGGGACCATGAAGCGCGCGCTCGCCGAGCTCAACGAGCAGATAGGTCGGGGAGCCGACGTGCCCGCGTGGGAACGCCGCATCTACTACCTCGATGTGCTGCGCCGCTATCGCGACCAGGCGCATTGGCCCGTGACGGCGAAACCGTTGCGCGCAAAGTTCTTCGTTTTCAGCCAGCGCAGATTGCCGATCGCCATGGAGCGCGCTTCTTAGTGGGTGTGGGTAATTGGGAGTTGTGGGGGCGGGGGGGGGGCCCGGGCCGGGGGGGGGGGGGGGGGGATGTCGCTCTTCGGCTGGGACGGGACCGCCCCCGGCACGCCCGCCTCGGCGGGGAGGGCGGCGAGGTAGGGATTCTGCGTCCGGGCGAGCGCCAGCGCGTCGGGACCGCGGCTGCCC
>JAEZPW010000082.1 GCA_023441255.1 Acidobacteriota bacterium | reverse complement strand
AATAAATCCTGGGCAGCCTGGCGCCAGCGCGTTCACCCATCCTGAGGTAGTGAGCGAAGTAGTCGCCCATGTTGTAACCGCAGAAAGGCAGCATGGCCATGGGGTCGCGTCTCAGCTGGCCAACTTTGCCGGCTGCGGCGGCGGTAGTTTCGCTGCTGGCCGTTGCTCCGAGGAAGCTGCCGTGTTGCCAGTTGAAGGATTCAATAACGAGCGGCACCACACCGGCACGCCGGCCTCCGAAAAGAATCGCGTCGACCGGCACGCCTTTGGGGTCTTCCCACTCCGTTGCGATGACCGGACATTGGCTGGCGGGTGTTGTGAAGCGCGCGTTCGGATGGGCGGCTTTGTGACCGGATTCGGGGGTCCATGGCCGGCGCAGCCAGTCGATGAGGTGTGCCGGCTTCTGGTCAGTCATTCCTTCCCACCAGACATCGCCATCAGGCGTGATGGCGCAGTTCGTGAAGACCGAATTCCTCGTCGCAGTGAGCATTGCGTTGGGGTTCGACTTCATGCTGGTTCCAGGGGCTACGCCGAAGAAGCCGTACTCGGGATTGATGGCATAGAGGCGGCCATCGTCCCCGAATTTCATCCAGGCAATGTCGTCGCCTATAGTCTCTACCTTCCAGCCCGGCACAGTCGGAATCAACATGGCGAGGTTTGTCTTTCCGCAGGCGGAAGGGAACGCACCTGTGATGTACTTCACCCCGCCCTCAGGACTGGTGAGTTTCAGTATCAACATGTGCTCAGCGAGCCAACCTTCGTCACGCGCCTGGACCGAGGCGATGCGCAAGGCGTGGCATTTCTTTCCGAGCAACGCATTTCCGCCGTAACCGGAACCGTAGGACCAGATTTCGCGCGTATCCGGGAAGTGGCAGATGTACTTGTGTTCGGGATTGTTAGGCCACGGGGTGTCAGCCTGGTTTGCGGCGAGCGGCGCACCCACCGAGTGAAGGCCGCGCACGAATTCACCGTCTGTACCCAGAATGTCAAGAACCCGACTTCCAACGCGCGCCATGATGTGCATGTTGGCGACAACGTAAGGAGAGTCCGTCAATTCAACGCCGATCTTGGCGATCGGCGAGCCGATCGGTCCCATGCTGTAGGGGATCACGTACATGGTGCGACCGGTCATTGACCCGGCGTAGAGATGCGTGAGCCTCTCCTTCATCTTTGCCGGATCCTCCCAGTTGTTGGTGGGCCCGGCTTCTTCCCTCGTTCTGGAGCAGATGTATGTCCGATCTTCCACGCGAGCAACGTCGGCAGGAGTTGAGCGCACGAAGATGCTGTTCGGCCGTTTCTCGGGATTCATGACAATGGCGGTCCCGGACTGAACCATGAGGCGCAACATCTCCTGGTATTCCGCGTCGGAACCGTCGCAAACATAAACGCGATCCGGTTTGCACATACGCGCGATTTCATTGACCCACTGTGCCAGGGCCTTGCTTTTCAGTGCGCCAGTAACAGAGATTGCCGGACCGGCTGCTTGCGTCGGGCTGGACATAAGATACCTTCTCCTCGAAGACCCGTGTTTCGGTCAAGTAGTGTGCTTCAGGGAATTCTTGAAAAACCATAGATTGTGGTCACGCCTTCGGAGGATGGAAGTGCGCGCCATCACTAGTATTTGTGACGATTGCTACCGCCTACCGGTGCAAACGTAATCTCGAAACGCAGCGGATGGTATTTTACCGCGTTCGGAGGGCGGGCAGGGTCTCCGAGCGCACAGGTCTAACCGGGTGCTGACGACCAGCAATTCAGCCCGTAGGTCACGCCGTGGCCAGATCTGCCAGGTCAGACAGAACACGGAACACCTCTGCGGGATCGCGGCTTACTGCAGTATCTGTCACGTACACAAAACGAATGATCCGTGACCGGTCAACTACGAACGTGGCTCGCTGCGATACCCCCTCCTTTTCGTCAAGGATGCCCAGCTGACCGCAGAGACTTCGGTTGGTGTCGGCGAGCAGGGGAATCGGCGAGTTCTTCAGGCCGTCGTCTTGATTGCGCCACGCCAGGTGCGCGAATTCTGACTCGACACTTCCGCCGAGTAGCTGCGCCTGTCGTGCCTGGAATTCGGTGTCGAGGTCGCTGAATTCGACAATTTCGGACCGAGAAACAGGGGTGAAATCCTTGGGCCAGAAGAAATAGACTTTCCAGTGTTCCGGATAGTCTTGATCAGTGATCGTCCTGAAAGCGGATCCCTCGCACGCGCTAACGTTGGCGATGAGAGAAAACACCGGAAATTTATCGCCAACCCCAAGCACATGTACCCCCTAGGCGGTTGGGCTTTCTGTCCAGCTTGCGTTTACCGAGCAGTATAGGACCGGTGCGCCGTCACCGTTTCAGGCCGGTGGAATAAGGTGCGGGCAGGTGCTCTCTGAGCCGGTGCTTCCTCATCTCCGTCGCCTGATGGGTACGAATCACCATATCTGATCGTGGTTTGCCAGTACACGGCAACACAAATCCTGCGTCACGATCTTGCGGGAAGTAACCTGCCGATGCTGATTGATCCACCTTGCCGCTTTCTATTCGTCCAGCGCAAGTTAAGCACCAGCCCTGGTGGCAAAGAGCCGGGAGTCTGATCCCCTGCGCCAGTGCCGCGTCCCAGATATGTTCATCATCGGCTACGCGGATGGTTTTCTCCCCATCAGGCCTTAGCAGAGTCACGTTGAAGATCTCGCGCTGGTCATCCTTCACGTTACCAACTCAAGCGAACCGCCCGGCTCGTGGCCGGGCGGCGTTTTTCGCGGTGCAAGTTCGCTACCGGTGTCATGGGTTGTCAGCTCCCGATATAGAAAGCAGCGTTCTTGCTGTAAGGTGCATGTCCCGGCTCGCCACGGCGGAAGTGTCCGCTCGGAACCGACTTCTTGTCCCGTTCCCACGCGAGCAGTTCGATGAACCAGGCCTCGTGCTCGATCTCTTCATTAAGGATGCGAGACGCCATGTCGTAGGTACGGGGGTCCTTGCCGAAGGTCATATCGCAGATGGCGATCCAGCTGCGGATTGCACACCGTTCGGACTCCAGAAGCACGGTGAGGATGTTCTCGGCTGTCGGCGGATCCGGCAGCTTGGCAGCGCGGCAACCGGCCTGGTTGTGAAACTCCGGAAGATCGTTCGGAAGTTCTCCGCCCAGCTCGTAGATTCGCGGTACGATCAGCTCCCAGTGTGCCCGGTCCTCGAGGCGCGCGTCTTCGCAGATCTCCTTGTAGTCCTCGTGGCCGGCCAGATGCATGCGCAGGATGGTGTAGTAGTAGTAGGTACTCGCAAATTCGGCGGCCGCATTTGCGATCAACATTCTGATGAGCTTTTCGACGTCCACACCTCGCGCGCGGATCACTTCCACGCCTACTCGTTTGGAAACGTCACCCGCCTTGACAACGTTCTCTTCGGGCATTCTTTACCTCCTCGCCGTGTTCAGAGTTGTTTGGGTTCCGCAGAGTTGCCAGAATCTGCCACGCGTGAAAGGATAGTGTCCGCATCAACTATAGTTCCAATATATAGTTCGCATAATCGGCATAGGATTTGCCTATGGAACTTCACCAGCTCCGCTACTTTTGTGCCATCGCCGAGACGGGCAGCTTCAGCCGCGCGGCCGGCATGACGCATGTGTCTCAACCCTCGCTTTCACAGCAAGTCCGCAAACTGGAAGACGAACTCGGCGTGCGCCTCTTCGACCGTCTGGCGCGTTCCGTCCGGCTCACGACTCCGGGACGGATGTTTCTGCCGCGGGCAAGGGCCATACTGCTGGAAATCGAGTCCGCGAGGAATGAAGTTCAGGAGGGCACAGGCTGTACGAGCGGCCCAGTAACGGTCGGTGCAATTCCCACCGTCGCGCCCTACTTCCTCGCACAACGAGTTGCGGCGTTTTCGAGCAAGTATCCGCAAGCCCGGGTGAAAGTCATCGAAGAGATCACGCCGCTGTTGCTGGAGGCGCTCAGATCAGGAAACGTGGACGTTGCCGTCCTCGCACTGCCTGCTCCCGTGCGAAGCCATGAGTTCGTGACCTTTCCGGTGCTGACGGAGAGGCTCTATGCCGTCCTGCCGAGGGCGCACCGATTGGCCGCGCGTAAGCAGATCTCGCTGGCGGAACTCAGGAGAGAACCTTTTCTTTTGCTGCGCGATGGACATTGTTTTCGGGACACAGCGGTTGAAGCGTGCAAGCGGGCGAGATTGGATCCTCAAGTTGTATTCGAGAGTGGCCAGTTCAGCAGCATTCTAGCCATGGTGAGCGCGGGCGTTGGCGTTTCGGTGGTGCCAGATATGGCGATAGACCGAAGTGTTTCCGGTTGCAGGTTTGTGCTTATCGGTGATGATCGTGCGGTCAGAACCATCGGTGTTGCAATGCTGAGAGGGCGTCTGCTGACGCGTGCTCAATCAGGATTTGTCGAACTGTTGCACGCCGAATCGCAGCCGAATGGACGCGCGTGCAGTGAAGGGCGGAAGCGCCAGGAGCGAGCCGCTTCGAAACGAGGCGTCCAGTCGTTTGACCCACGAGCCGGTTTACAATCTCAGTCACAAACATGAAGGCGAGAGATGACGGAACGAACGGCCCCTTTGTGCGTGCACGTGGAATTATCCAGGTGGAGGAGCGGGTACCACTGGCGCGCGCCATTCCACTGAGCCTGCAGCACCTGTTCGCAATGTTCGGCGCTTCGGTGCTGGTGCCGATCCTCTTCAACCAAGCGGCGGGCACGACGGTGGTGGATCCGGCGTTGGTGCTGCTGATGAATGGCGTGGGTACACTTATCTACACTCTCGTCTGTCGTGGAAAGGCACCGGCGTTTCTGGGCTCGAGTTTCGCGTTCATCTCGCCCACGATCACATGCATCACCCTGGCAGCCACGCCAGGGCTGGGATATCGTCGTGCTCTTGGAGGGTTCGTCATTGCCGGGCTGATCTTCAGCCTGGTGTCCCTCATCATCCGCTTCGCCGGACGAAGGTGGCTGGACATTCTCCTCCCGCCTGCGGCGATGGGACCAATCGTGGCTCTGATTGGGCTGGAACTGGCACCGGTGGCGACGACGATGGCGTTCTACAAGGGCACCGAAGTGAGCCGGCCGGCGGTGCTCATCTCGGTGTTCACTCTGATGGTGGTCGTGGTTGGTTCCATGGTGTTCCGCGGGTATCTGGCGGCAATTCCGGTATTGGTCGGAGTCGTGGCTGGATACGCGCTATCGCTGCTGGTGAACTTTCGTGCGCCGGGCACGATCGACTTCCAGCCCCTGGTGAGCGCGCCGATATTCGCGCTGCCACATTTCGAACTGCCCGTGTTTAACTGGGCGGCTATTTTGATCATTATGCCAGCCAGCCTGGTGGTGGTGTCCGAACATATCGGCCATCTCTTCGTCACCAGCCACGTAGTGGGACGAGACCTGTTGGAGGTACCCGGGCTGCACAACTCACTACTTGGTGACGGCCTTTCGACCATGCTGTCGGGCCTGTGCGGTTCTTGCCCGACGACGACGTACGGGGAAAATATCGGTGTGATGGCGATTACGCGCGTCTATTCCGTTTGGGTGGTGGCTGGCGCGGGGATGATCTCCATGGCGATCGCGTTCTTCGGGAAAGTGAGCGGCGCGATCCGTACCATTCCCATGCCGGTGATCGGCGGAATCAGCATGATGCTTTTCGGCGTGATCGCCGCCTCGGGTCTTCGGATGCTGATCGAGGCGAAAGTCGATTACTCAAAGAGCAGGAACTTAGTGCTGTCTGCGATCGTCTTCGTCGCCGGCATTTCAGGCGTGTCGCTCAAAGTCGGTCAGACAGAGCTAAAGGGAATGGTGCTTGGAACAGTGGTCGGAATAGCCCTCAGCCTGCTGTTCTACGTCTTGGACAAGACCGGCTTTACGGCTGAGGAAACGCCGCTCGGGGCAGGCGAGTGAAATTGCGACTGCGATCGACTTTGTATCAGCCCTCTAGCTAGTCGGGCACGTGCGGCTTGAAAGTGGCCTCAGGACAAAGGAAACTGTGTTACATGTTCGCTCGCAAGATCCGCGTGGAGTACGAGGATGATGGCCGTCTGGAAGCAGTGCCACTGAAGTGGCTGGACAGCTTCGGCATGCGCAACTTCACGAACGACCCAATTTTCGACGATACATTGCCCGTTTCTGATGGCTTAATCGAAATAGGGACGAAGGTACCGCTGCAGCGTTTGCAGGCCGCGATGGAAGAGTGGTGGCGGCGCAAAGGATATCTAGGGCGAGAGTCCTCCATTACGCTCACCGAACTGAAAGAGGTGACTGCAGGACCAGCTAGATGAGTCCCGCACGGGTTCTGCCGCACAGCTTTCGATGCTGCTCGAGGATGAAGCTGTCGGTCATGCCGGCTATGTAGTCGCAGATCACTCGTGCGATCGGTTCGGCTTCGGCCTTCTCACGATAGGCCCTCGGAAGGGCCTCCGGCCGCTCCAGCAAACAGGCAAACAGATCGGTTACGACCTGTTCGGCGCGCTCTTTCTCGGGCCTGAGTTGTTCGCTGAAGTAAAGGCTGGCGTACAGGAACTCCTTGCACTCGCGCCGCTCGGTTTCTACCGCGTGGCTGAACGCAGCCAGGCGATGCGGGTACTCGCGAATGTCCGACAAAGATTTCACCCCCGCACCATCGACTCGCGCAAGCGTGGTCTCAATCAAGTCAGTCACGAACCGATCCAACATGCGCTTTACGGTTTCATTGAACTTCAGTTTCTCCGGGGCATGTGGGTAGGCCCGCTCGATCTCAGAATAGAACTGCTCAAAAAGACGAACCCCGTCTCGTATCTGCGGAACGGTAAGGATGCGGGCTTCATAGCCGTCGTCGAGGTCGGCCGTGTTGTAGGCGATCTCGTCGGTCAGGTCTATCAATTGCGCTTCGAGAGGAGGCCGGTATTGGAGGAGGTACTCGCTTAGTTCCGGGTAAGCGGAGGGATCGTAATCGTGCGAGTGCTTGATGATGCCCTCGCGGACCTCAAAAGTCAGATTCAACCCACGGAACGCGATGTAGCGCAGTTCGAAATCCTCGACGATACGCAATGCATGGATATTGTGATCGAAGTAGTTGCCCTGTCGACGCATGGCTGCGTCGAGCGCTTTCTCTCCGGCGTGGCCGAACGGAGGATGCCCGATGTCATGCACGAGGGCAAGCGTTTCGACGAGATCCTGATTGAGGCCGAGTTGCTGGGCGATTGTACGCGAGATCTGCGCGACCTCAATGGTGTGCGTCAGCCGGTTGCGAAAATGGTCAGAGAAACGGCGGCTGAATACCTGCGTCTTGTTCTCGAGTCGGCGGAATGCGCGCGAATGAATAACGCGGTCGCGATCGCGCTGGAACGGGTTTCGGTACGAATGTCCGGGTTCCTGATGCTTCCGGCCGCGAGTATCTTCAACGCGCACGGCGTAAGGAGCAGACATACAACATAGTTTCCAGTTTCTTGTTTCTGGTTTCAAGTTGGAAAAGCGGGCATTCGATTTCGGGCCTCTTTGGTCCGCACGGAAAGTAAGGCATTGTAGACATGCAAACGAAAAGCCCCACGTCAGCTGCGCGAACGTGGGGCACCCTCGATACACGAACTTGAAACCAGAAACAAGAAACTACGGTTTCGTTGCTTCCGCCTTCGTGGCCTGCTGCTGTTTCGCAAGCTTCAGTTTGGCGGACTCAAGTTTCTTCTGCACTTTCGCGACATCGCTCTGGTCCACGTCGGCAGGGACAGACTTGTTCCATTCGACAAGAGCGCGCTCCCAAGATGCGGCTGCCAGCTTAAGGCGGCCTGTCTTCGCATAAACTTCGCCGAGGTGATCGAGGATAGTCGGGTCGTTGTTGGTTCTTTCTGTAGCGCGGCGCAGGTTCTCTTCGGCCAGATCGTAGTTGCCAATCTTGTAGTAGGCCCAGCCTATCGAGTCTAGGTAAGCTCCGTTCTGCGGATCAAGCTGCACTGCCTTTTTCAAATAGTTGAGCGCTTCCTCGAGTCTCACGCCTCGGTCAGCCAGCATGTAACCCAGGTAGTTCAGAACCATCGCGTTGTTCTGGTCCTCGGCGAGGAGGCCCTTGAACATCTGTTCAGCCTCATCGAATTTCTTCTGCCGTTCGTAGGCGGAAGCAAGCAGGAAGCGAACGTAGTCTTTTTCCTCCTGCTTCGAGGACATGCCCAATGCCTTATTCAGGTTTTCCTCTGCGTCCTTCCACTGTTTGAGGCGGCTATAGATCTGCCCAATGGCGAGATAGACTTCACGATCGTCGGGTGTGCCCTTCAGCAGCGATTTTGCCTGAGCGAGAGCCTCGTCGGATTGGCCGCTGTCGGCGAGTTGTCCGGAAAGAACGAGCTTCAGTCCGCGATCGTTCGGCAGCTTGGAGACTCCTTCTTTCGCCGCTTCGGTCGCCTGGGGCCACTGCTTAGCATCGCGGTAGCTCTCGATGATCTCCTGGTAGCCGCGCGCTGCGTTCTCATCACCGAGAACGAGCATTTTGCGGAACGTGTCTACCGCAAGCTGCGTCTTGCCAGTATCCCGATAAATGTTTCCGAGTCTTTCAAGGAAAACCGAGCGGTTGTTGCGTTCGCCCGAAGTGTAGTTTCCGGCGGGTTTGTCCGTCTTTTGAATCAGGCCCTGCAGGATGTTCGTGGCGTCGTCGAACTTCCCCTGGGCCTGGTAAATCACGGCCATGTTGTACGGGACTTCGAGCGAGTCCTGGACGTACGCTTCTGCCTTCTTCAGCGCATCGAGAGCCTGGTCGAATCTTCCGGTCCGACGGTAAATCTCGGCCATGCGCATGTAGCTTTGCGGGTCCTGCGGATCACTGTTCACAATCTGCTTATACTGCTGCAGCGCCGCGTCGTACTGGCCGTCGTTCATGAGGTTCTGGGCCAGTCCTCGCATGGCGTCGAGATTGTCGTTATCCTGCTCTACGGCCTTCTGGTACGCCGCAATGGCCTTCTTGTATTCCTTTTGTTGTTCGTAGGTGTAGCCCAGCGCCGAATAGAGTTTCGCCGAGCGCTCCGCCTCCGGAACGGAGGTCAGGATTTGTGCGGCACGTCCCAGATTACCCTGTTCGTTGTAGAGGTAAGCGAGCGTGGTTACCGCATCCTCGGAAGTCGGGTCCAGTTGTACGGCTGTTTTGAACTCCTGCTCAGCCTTCGCCATCTCGTTATTCAGACGATACAGGCGGCCCAACAGCAGGTGATCATCCACCGACTTGGGATCGAGCCGGACGATGGCTTCGTACTGCTCAATGGCGCGCTTCAGGATTTCCGACGACTGCGTGCCGGCCTGCATGTCGCCTAGGGATCGCAAGTAAATGCGCCCGAGCAGCTTGCGGGCTTCCACATTGTTGGGATCGCGCTTAATGATGTCCTGCGCCTCGATGACGGCGTCGCGCACCCGGCCAGTCTTGGCGTAGAGTTCAGCGAGTCCGGCGTTCAGATAATCCGAATCGGGATCGTTCTCGATGGCCTGCCGGTATTCGTCGATAGCCTTGCTGGCATATTCGGTGCGGCCGTACATCGTTACCAGCTCTTCGTAAATATGGGCCAGCGAATAGTGGTAATAGGCAGCTGCCTTATCGGGCTTCTTCACAGCCGCGGAAGCCGAGCCATTCGTTCCTGCCGGTGTCGAGGGCGAAGGCGTCGCTGTCGGCTGCGAAGGCGCCGTGGCCTGACCGGATGCCGGTACCTGAGGGCCAGATTGTGCTTTGTCGGACGAGACTTGGGCGAATCCGGTCAGGGAGGCGACCAAGATGACGAGAGCTGCGGAGTAACGATTTTTCATTAACGTCCCTGGCGGACAGCAATTCCGCTAGCTCTTGGATGCCTGCCCGCTGAACATCGGTTCCGCTCTATTTTAACCCTTCAGGGGGCGCAACGTTGTGCACTGGACGAAGCTGAAGTTGCTACTGCGGAGAAATTCCGATTTCGTGCCGAAGCTCCTGCACAAATGCAATCGGAGGGAAGGGAGCGAATGCCCAGTTTCACTCGGAGCGTTCGTTGCTTCAACGACTTGCGGTGCGGTACGATACGCTGGCGTACCCTGCAAGGCTCCGGCCACTTTCAGAGACAACAGATCACATGGCAAGCCATCAAGAGCACCGCGAAGATGTCGTCCGGTTTGGCAAGTTACTCCACCAGAAAGGTTTCGTCGCTGCCACGGACGGTAACCTGTCTGTTCGGCTGGATGCGGGTGTTGTGCTGACGACCCCAACAGGGATGGGCAAGGGGTTCATGGAGCCTGAAGACCTGGTCGTCGTTGATATGAGTGGTCGCAAACTGGAGGGCCGACGCGCCCCTTCCACAGAGATTGGCATGCATTTGCTGATCTACCGATTGCGTCCGGAAATACGTGGAATCGTTCATGCTCACCCGACAACAGCGACCGGCTACGCTGCCGCTGGCATCGCACTGAACAAGGCCCTTGTTTCGGAGGTGGTGCTCTCGCTGGGATCTATTCCGCTGGCACGCTATGGCACGCCAGGGACCTGCGAACTGACGGAGACCCTCGACCCTCTGATACCAAACCATGACGCCATTCTCATGGCGAACCATGGAGTTGTGACCTACGGGGACACGCTCCTGCGGGCCTATATGAAAATGGAAACCGTGGAGCACTTCGCCAAAATCGCGCTTATCACCCACCTGCTGGGACAGCAGCAGCCCCTCAGCGATGAAGCAGTCGAAAAGCTCGCAGCTGTGGCAGCAAAGATCAAAGAACTAAGCTGAAGTCGCCACTACGCTCCGGGTTTGGCAGTGAACTCCTGCTGAAGCGCGTCGATCTGGCGCATGGTTTCTTCGACGGTAAGCGTGTGCATTTCTCGACCGCCGTTCTCTCCCGTTTCAATGGCAGTCTTGAGAAAGCGCCCGGCGACCTGCACGGCCATGGGGTCGGTTATGACGTTTCCGGTACGCTTGTTGTACTCGACCCAGGCGAGGTGCGGAAGAACGACCCAAACGGGGCGGCCGTTGGCCAGAAACTTTACGTCAATCGCATCGGCATGTCGCGTGGCGATAGCGACGATGAGAGCCTGATAGATGCAGTGGACGGGTTCGCCACTCCAGCGGTCGGTAACGGTGAAGTCGTCGTACATAGGCGTGAAATCAAGAGTTTACCGAAACCAATCGCGAGTGGCTAGTGTGTAATGCGTGGACTGATTCTTCTTATGTGCGAATGGCGAGAGATTGGCTAAGAACTGCGTCATTTACAATCGACCTGATGCCCAGGGTTCAGACTGAATCAGTCAAAACAAAGATCTCAAGACCAGCCGGCAAGTCGCCTCGGGAAACGGCCCCGCAGCGCAAGTCCATATCCATGGTTCGCGCGAAAGTTTTCGGCGGCGAACAATGGCTGTTGAACGGGTTCAGCACCCGTAAGGGGGGGACCTCCAAGGTTTACGGCGGAAACGCACTGAATCTCGGCATCACCAGGGAAGACACGAAACCCGCGGTCGAGAAGAACCGCGAGTTGCTGCAGAAGAGGTTGCGGGCATCCGGGTGGCCGTTGGTCCACATGCACCAGGTGCATTCAGACATTATCCACCGCGTTGATGCTGCTGGTGCGACCAGGACAGGAGGCAGCGTAGAACCAGGCCTGCGTCCTGAGGAAATGCGGTACATCGCCGGAAACAGCGCCATTACTTCGCGCGAAGGCAAGCCGTTGCTGGTCGGCGACGGGCTGGTGACCGACGCGCCCGGCCTGCTGCTGGCCGTGAAGACCGCCGACTGCATGCCGATCATTATTGTTGACCCGAAAAAGCGAGCGGTAGGCGTTTTCCATGCGGGGTGGCGTGGAACTCTCAATCGAATCGCTGAAAAGGGAGTGGGGGAAATGCGGCGGTGGTTCGGCTCAAGACCGCAAGACCTGAAGGCTGCGCTTGGGCCGAGTATTCGAAACTGCTGCTACAACGTTGGTGAAGAGGTGCGCGACCATTTCCGTTCGCAATTCGGTTATGCGGACGAACTCTTCCGCGAGTGGCAGACGTACGAAGACATTCACCTCAAGTATCCGTTGCTTTTCCTGACCATGCGCGCGCCGGGGCACAGCGAATTGCCATACCGGATATTCCTGGATCTCGCCCAAGCCAATCGACGGCAGTTGCTGGATGCAGGCCTGCGCGAGGCCAACATCGAGACTGTCGATGCGTGCACATCGTGCGACACAAAACGGTTCTTTTCGCACCGGAGAGAGAAGGGCTTAACGGGAAGAATGATGGCCGTGGTCGGAATCAGGGCGCAGGGCTGAGGGAATCAGGCCCGATCAATTGAGCATTTGTACAGCAAGCTAACGAGAAGGCGTTCGCCCGTTACGCCGACCGATTGATGCCAAGTACACACACAGCAGTACACTGAGCGCAGCAGCGACCCAAAGCAGCAGGTGTTTTTCGAACACCAGAGCCGTTATGACAAGGATGAGAGTCAGCCAGGACAGGACTTTGACGTAAGTCGACGGAAAGACTTTCGCTAGACGGTCGTACATATCGCCTCCGTGCTGGGCCCGGGTCTATGGGCGACTACTGAGGAGGTACTTCGCCCGCGTCACTGGTCGGCGCCTCCATGGGCGCAGCTTCCGAACCATTGACAAGGTCTTTCAGCTCCTTGCTGGGCTTGAAGAAAGGAATCTTCTTAGCTGGAACTTCCACGCGGTCGCCGGTCTTGGGATTGCGTCCGACGCGAGGTTTGCGCTGACGCGTACGGAAGCTGCCGAAACCGCGAATCTCGATTTTGTCACCGGCGCGCAACGAGCGCACCACGCTGTCGAAAATGCTCTCGACGATGATTTCGCTGTCTTTACGCGTGAGTTCCGCTATGCGTGAAACTTCGTCGATCAGGTCAGCCTTCGTCATCTCTGTCGCTCCGTACCGGCTGTATTGGGACTGCGCCGGGCGATACGCCAATCTCTTGAACGCCTAAGTTCTCAAATTATAAGGGGTTTTGGCAAGTACGAAGTGACACTCCTGAATCCTTCAGTGACGACCGGGCCACTGGCTTGAGGGCTGGGTGAAGGATGTTGCCGGGCGCGACAGAACACCGGTTAGCGGGCTCTTTTTGCCAATCGCCATTCTGTTTTCGCCATTTACCTCTGTAGACGTTGACAACCCTTGGTCCACAATCCTAATCTCTCATTCAGCATCAGGAGAGGCCCGAGTGTAGCTTGGGTCCGGCAACCGGGCTTGGAGACGCCACGGTGCCTAGAGCGGTTTCGGATGGCCGCTCGATGTGCGGATGAACGGTCCGTCAGACGATCCGAAGAAAGTCTCCGCCACGCAAAATGGCCGCCCTGATGCTGGGCGGATTTTTTTTGCTGGCAACTTCCTGATGCATGCCAGCTTTAAGGAGCATGCAGTTATGGCCGACATCGCTGTGGAAATGCGGGGCGCTTCGGCGCCTGAGCAAAACACCCCCACCATCTACACCTTCTCTTCTGAATCGGTTTCCGAAGGCCACCCGGACAAGGTTTGTGACTATATCGCGGATTCGATCCTCGATGCCTATGTCTCGGGCGATCCGCGGTCGCGCGTGGCTTGCGAAGTCCTATGCAAGGAAGACCACGTAGTCCTCGCCGGTGAGATCACGTCCAAGGCGACGGTTGATCACGAAGCCATCGCGCGCAAGGCGATCCGTGAAATCGGCTATATCGATCCCAATTTTGTGTTCAATGCGGACGGCGTGAAGGTTGTGCAGATCCTCACCAAGCAGGCCGGCGACATCGCTTTGGGCGTTAACAGCGACACCAACGAGACAAAAGAACAGGGCGCGGGCGACCAGGGCATTATGTTCGGCTATGCCACGGATGAAACGCCGGAACTGATGCCGCTGGCGATCACGCTGGCCCACCGCCTGACGCGCGGTCTCTCTGAAGATCGCAAGGCCGGCAAGTACAACTGGCTGCGTCCGGACGCGAAGTCGCAGGTGGCTGTGCGTTACGCCGACGGCACGCCATTGGCCGTGACCGACGTGCTGGTTTCGACGCAGCATGGCGCCGACGTTGAGCGTGAAACCATCGCGGCTTATGTGCGCGAAGAGCTTGCCCCGCGCGTCCTCGGCAACTGGTACCACAAAGACATCTCGTTCAAGGTGAACCCGACGGGACGCTTCGTCGAGGGCGGCCCCTCGGCTGATGCAGGCGTCACCGGCCGCAAGATCATCGTCGACACCTACGGCGGCGCGGCCAAACACGGCGGCGGCGCGTTCAGCGGAAAGGACCCATCCAAAGTCGATCGCAGCGCGGCGTATTTCTGCCGCTACGTTGCCCGCCAGTTGGTGAAGGCCGGCATCGCAAAGCGCGCTGAAATTCAGGTGGCTTACGCCATCGGCGTAGCCCAGCCGATCTCGGTGAAGGTGGATACGTTTGGAACCGGCGAAAATGCGGCGGCAGTCGAGTTCGTGCGTGGGTTCGATTTCCGTCCGGCCAGCATCATCTCGACGCTGAAGCTGCTCCAGCCGATCTACAAGAAGACCACGAACTACGGCCACTTCGGCAAGCCCGAACTGCCGTGGGAACAGTAGTCTGGCTACTCGCGCCAGCTCACCTTATAATGAGAACAGGCCGCCGACGACCGGCGGCCTTTCTCTTGGAATGAGCTTGCAGCAAACATTCGGGGGCCGCCGATGGGCTGGCTGAGCCTGGTCACCATTGCGGTCGCGCTTGCCATGGACGCCTTTGCCGTGGCGGTCGTAAGCGGGATCACGCTGAACCTCATCACTCGACGCCACCTGTTCCGGCTATCGTTCCACTTCGGTCTGTTCCAGGCGATGATGACCACGATTGGATGGGCCGCGGGCGCGGTCGTTCAACGCTATATCGCGGCGTTCGACCACTGGATAGCATTCGCGCTGCTGGCTCTAGTCGGGGGCAACATCATCTATGGCGCGGTCCGTGGGGACAAAGCCGAAGAGCGAGTTGCACCAGACCTGACGTCCGGACGCAACCTTGTCATGGTGTCGGTTGCGACCAGCATCGATGCGCTGGCTGTCGGGCTTTCGCTCGGCGTAATCGGAGCTGCCATTGCGATACCCGCCCTTGTCATCGGGCTGACTGCCGCGTTGTTAACCCTGCTTGGCGTGGCTGTGGGTCGCCGCATCGGCACCGCCCGGGGCAGCTGGGTGGAAGTGCTGGGCGGAGCGGTGCTGATCGCAATCGGCATCAGGGTCGTGTGGCAGCACCTAGCCTGACGTCTGTTTACTCGACTGTGAGTTTTGCGTCCGCCCAATCCGCGTGATCGTAGTGGTTGCCGTCCCCGGCGTCTGTTACCACCAACTTGAGTTCATTCACATTGCGAACAGGAATATCGACGAGCTGCGCCGGTGTGTCGCCTGTCATTGTGCCGGTTCGGAAAGCAAGCACGCCATCGGTGTAGACTTCGAAGCTCACGCTTGACGGTTTGTAGGGGAACTCCGACTTGAGTGCATTGTCGGCACCGACATAAGCCTGGAAGCGAGCGTACTGGCCGCCAAGGCAGTAGATGATTTCACTTGGCGCGTGCGTTCCTATTCCCTTTTCGAACACCTTGCCGGCAATCTTCAGCGGGCCTCCATCAATGCCCTTATCGCGTTGGAGCGGCCCGAAGCCGTGCTTCCAGTAGTCGGGCGAAATGTCGCCAAGATAGACGTTGCTGGGAGTCCCTGACCCTACCACCTGAGGCTGCGACATCGGAGATGTCCCGCCAGCGATGTTGGCCGCCACCACTGAGTAGGCGAAGGCGCGACCTGCAAGCTGAGAAGGAGGCAGAGCACTGGTGTCGACGGTCGTTGCAACCAGATGGAAATTCCGGTAAATGCGGTAGTAGTCCGCTCCGGGGATTCTCTCCCAACGCAGTGTCGGTTTGCCGTTCGAAGTCGCTTCGGCCTTTACCGTTACGGCGTTTAAATCAGGTGCTCTCTTATTTTCGAATATAGTGAAATCCCATCGCTCAATCGGATGCAGCTGAATCGGCTTCTCGGTGGAGACCGTGAAGGGCAGCCAGACGTATGTCGAGTTTTCCAGCTTGGATCCGTCCCAGCGGTCACCCATGTATATGAACGAACCGGGGCGACCTTTCACCGGCAGCACAAAAGTAGGCTGCGAGCGGTGCGTTGTCTCGGCCTCCGGGCCGATGGCCGGATTCCCCAACGAAACCCACGGTCCGAAAATGCTGTCCGCGACAGCCAGGTCGGCAGGATTTGGCGACCATCCCGTGGTTCCCGACGTAAGCAGATAATACTTGCCCGCATGCTTGAAAGGGGCGGGAGCCTCACGGAACCGGTCCACCAGGACTCTTGCCCAAGTCTTGCCCTGAATAGCCGGTCGCTCGACGTCCGTGAACTCGGAGTTGAGGCGGCTTAAGTAAAGAGTGCCGTTCTCTTCGGAAGCGTAAAAGACATACGCCGCGCCGTCGTCGTCCACAAACAGGTTCATGTCTCGGAACGTGTTTCCGCGTTCTTTCTGCTGCGAGCGGTCGTTCTTGTAACCGTAGTCGAATGTGAGCGGCCTGAACTGGCGCACCAAAGTGAAAGGGCCGACGGGTGAATCGCTGATGGCTACACCTGCGCTGGCCGCCGTGTAATCGTTCGCGTCCAGATGCATCCACATGACGAATTTGCGTGTGGCGAGGTTGTAGATGACCTTCGGCCGCTCACATACGCCCTCGTCGCGGAATTCGGCAGGGACACGCGTTTTAGGCAAGGCGACGCCTTCGTTCTTCCACTGCAACAGATCACGCGATGAATAGACAGAAATGCCGGTCTTGTTGCCGAAACCGAGCCGGTGGTTCTCACCGTACCAGTAGTAAGTTCCGTCGACTTCGAGTATGCCGCCGCCGTGGGCCTCGATCGGCTGCCCGTCAGTGTCCAGCCAGCGTGCGCCGATAGCAAACTCCGGTTTGGGTCCGCCTGCGAAAGCAAGCGATGCCAAGACCAGCCCACAGCAGGTCACTGCAATGGCAGTTTTCATCCTGCACTCACTAAAAAAGGTGAACAGCTGGGGACGATGCTAGACCAAACACTGGGTGAGCAAAAGAAAAAAGCCGCCGGGAGCGGCGGCTTGTATGAGGAGTTTGGCTCATTTCCACAAGTAATAAAACCCGACGTTCTGCTGCATCATGTTGGCTTTGGTCGGGATTATGTCACTGATGTCGCCGAACAGCAGGTCGCTGAGGGTTCGTTTTTCCTTTTCCGGACGGATCAGCGTGGGTTCGCCCGAAATCCCGACTGACTTGGCGGTGTCTTTCACGCATTTCTGAAAGTCGCCGATCTCGTCAATCAGCTTGAGGTCTTTTGCTTGCTGGCCGCTCCAGACGCGTCCGTCGGCGATGGCGTTGATATCCTCGATCTTCATGCCGCGGCCCTCGGCAACGTTCCTGACGAACTGTTCTTTCATGTTATTGACCAGCTGTTGCAGGTACTCGCGCTCGGCGGGCGTCATCTCGCGGGCGGGATTGCCGACGTCTTTCATTTCGCCCGTCTTGATAACGACGTTTTTCAGCTTGGCCCACTTGAGCAGGTCGGCATAGTTGTACCATTCGGCGATCACGCCGATTGAACCGACTGCGCTGGCCTCGTTGGCGTAGATCTTGTTCGCGCCGGCTGCAACGTAGTAAGCACCGCTGGCGCCGACGGTTTCGATCGAGACGACTAGCTTCTTCTTCTTTTCGTCGCGCACGCGGCGCATCTCGCGGTAGATCTCTTCGCTCGCGGCGGCCCCCCCACCGGGGCTGTTCACATGAACGATGATGGCTTTGACCGAGCTGTCGTCTCCGTATTTCTTGAGGGCCTTAACAGTTTCGTCCGGACTGAGGATGACGCCGGTGAGGTCAACCACGGCGATCTTGTCACCGAACGCAGCAAACTGGGACTGTTTGTCCGTACGGAGGCTCAGGTAAACGAGAGTGAACACCGCCATGACGAAGAGGAAGAAAGCTCCTCCACCGATCACGACCCAGAGCCACATGCGCGACTTGGGCGGGGCAGGCGGCGGCAGCGGGGAACGATAAGCTCCCGGCGGATTCCACTGAGGTGGCGGTGTCGGAGGCGATATCTGCCCTGGAAAGGGCGGATGTCCCGAAGCCATGGTTGGCTGACCGCTTGCCGGGCCAGCTTCGCCGCCAGGCGCTGCGGACGGCGTGTTGACAGTGCCATTGCCGGCAGGCTTTGCATCTTCGGCAGGCGGAACGTTCGAAGGATTGAAGTCCATACAGCGGTGAAGTTTAGCAGAGTGTCAGGGAACAATCACGCGCAAGGCGCTTGGCAACACGCCGACCTGAACCGGCGTCCGGCAGACGTATTCACCGTCAGCATATACGTCCATGGGGCGGTCGGTCTCGAGCCGGATGGCTGGCGCTTGGAAGTATTCGACCTCGGGCAGGCGCAGGTGCGAACCGAAATACACGGTTGGAAAGAACGTAAGGATGCGGCGCCTGCTGGTGCGGCGAACGAAACACAGGTCCAGGAGACCGTCATCCAGTAGGGCGCGAGGGGCCATTTTCATGCCGTCGCCGTAGGCGGGCGTATTGGCGAAGACGGCGAATGTGGCGGGTTCGTCGATGCGCTTGCACCACTCGCCGTTTTCGCTCTGGAGACGCACGGTGATTCTCACCGGTTTCCAGGTCGCGATTTCGCGCAGAGCGGCAACCGCGTAACCTCCGTGGGCGCGGACCCAGCGCGGCCAGGTGTTGACGCGGCGGTTCGCATTGGCGTCGAGTCCGGCGCCGCCGATGTTGCAGAAAAAAGTCGAGTTTCTGGTTCCTAATTTCTGGTTTACGGTAGGGACATCGGCGCTGCTGACGGGACCCGCCGGTGAGGGCACCGGCGCTACAACTTCGAGCGGCGTGATCACGCCCACGTCGACTTTGCGCGTGTTGCCCGCGCCGCGGCAGAACTCCTGCCAGGCAACGACGGCGTCACCGCGCTGGTGCATGCCCAGCGCACGGGCGAAGTCGTTGGCGCTGCCGCCGGGAATGGGTAGCACTGGAGTGCCCGTTTCCACCAGCTTTGCGAGATGTCGATGGATGGTGCCGTCGCCGCCAAGGATCAGGACAGCGTCGGCGTCAGGTTCCGGCGAGAATGCCTGAGTAAGCGAGACGCCGAGATCGGCGCGCCGGAACGGAGCGAGATCACTCGCCCGAGCGTTGGGGCCCAGAATGGCCACGGCGCGCATAGGGAGAGTTTCGAGTCTTCCGTTTCGAGTTTCAAGCGAAAAGAGAAGATCGCAACACGGAACAAACGGATTGGGACGGATAAACCACGAGTCATGAACCCCCAAGCTGGTTGGCGTGCGGGCTTATCCTTTCAAATCCGTGAAGATCCGTGTTGCGCGTTGGCTGTTACGAAACCGACACTTTCTTGATCAGCCTCCCCACGCGCACCGTTAGTTCGACCGGTACTTTCACCGTCAAGTTTGGCTCGGCTTTCACCTGGCCGTCCACACGGACGGACTTTGCTTTGATCTTGCGGGTGGCGTCGCTGCCGGATTCTGCCATGCCGCAGCGGACGAGGAGTTTGTCGAGTTTCACGGTGTTGCCGTCGCGGCCTGCGACGTCGGCGTAGGCGACTGCGACTTCCTCTACGTTCTCCGGCACTTCGTCTTTCTGGAACTGCTTTGCCCAGTCTTCGGCGGCTTGGTCGGCTTCGGCCTTGCCGTGGAAATCTTCGACGATTCGGTGGGCGAGAGCTTTCTTCAGAGCCATTGGATGGACGCGTCCGGCAGTCGCATCGGCCTTCATTCGCTCGATCTCGGTCGTCGAGACGTCGGTGAGCAGCAGGTAGTAACGCCACATCAGGTCGTCGCTGATCGACATGGCCTTGCCGTACTGCTGGAGCGGCGCTTCGGTCACGCCGATGTAGTTGCCCAGCGACTTCGACATCTTCTGTACGCCGTCGAGGCCTTCAAGGATCGGCATGGTGAAGACGATCTGCGGGGCCTGTCCGTAGGCCCGCTGGAGCTCGCGGCCGACGAGCAAGTTGAATTTCTGGTCCGTGCCGCCCATCTCAACGTCGGCTTCGAGCGCGACGGAGTCGTAGCCTTGGGCCAGCGGGTAGAGGAGTTCGTGAACAGCGATGGGCTTCTCTTCCTGAAAGCGCTTGTGGAAGTCTTCGCGCTCGAGCATCTGCGAGACCGTGTATTTGGCCGCCAGCCGTATGAAACCCTCGGCGCCAAGCGCGTGCAGCCACTCGCCATTGAATCGGACCTCGGTCTTCTCGGGATCGAGGATCTTGAAAACCTGAGCCTTGTACGTTTCGGCGTTCTGATCGATCTGCTCACGTGAGAGTGGCGGGCGCGTGGCGTTACGGCCCGTCGGGTCGCCGATCATGCCGGTGAAGTCACCAATAAGGAAGATGACCTGGTGGCCCATGTCCTGGAAGTGCTTCATCTTGCGGAGAAGCACTGTGTGGCCCAGGTGCAGGTCAGGCGCGGTCGGATCAAAGCCGGCCTTCACGCGCAGGGGTTTGCCGGTCTCTTTGGACTTCTTCAGCTTGTCTGTGAGTTCGCCGACAGAAATGACTTCGGCCGAGCCCTTGAGGATGTAGTCGAGTTGTTGCTGGACGTCAGGAAAGTTCATGGGAATAGAACATTATAGAGTCTCGGGTGGCGCGTTTCGAGCTCTGACGTCTGACGTTGGGACCTACAGCTAAACTAGGGTGCCGATCGGCCAACATAGTCCGCGATGACGGTCTTGAACTGTTCCGGAGACATGTCGCCGGCAACGACCAGAACAGCGTGCCCATTCGGATCAAGCAACGCGCCGAACGGAATACCGGTAACTGCCAGCGGTCGCTGGAGCTCTGGGCTGGGGGCGAACACATTCAACAGTCGTTCGCTCGAAGCGGCGGTCTGCAGACGATCCCGGGTGTCGGCGAAACCGATGGCAGCCACAAACAAATCTTTCCGTGTTGCCAGTTCGCGAAGATCGGGCATGTGACGCACGCAGGGGGCACACCAGGTCGCCCAGAAGTGCAGGAGTGTCCAACGGCCGCGCAGGCCGAAAAGTTGCACATCCTTGCGGTTAAGCCCCTGAATCTCGGCGTCGGGTGGCTCCTGAGCGGGATCGAGTTCGAACTGTATCAAGCGCACAACAGCCGGCTCGCCCACGCTCACGTCTTGCAGCTTACCGTTACGGGTGATGTGCAGCACCTTTCCGGGAGAAACTCCTATGTTCACCACGGACGTAAGCGGGTTAGTAACCGTCGCCATCATGGCTTTGAAACTTGTCTGGTTCAGAGCCGAGAGCACATCTCCCCGCCGAATAGAGGGATAGCTGCTGTGAAGCACAACAAACGAATTCTGTGAGGCAATGATTTGCGGTTTTCCGCTCGAACTTCCCAACTTCAGGCGCTGGCCTTGTCGCAGTATCTCGGTGTTTTCGGCAATATCGAACTCGGTGAGGCGCAGGAACTGAAGAAAGCCCACCGGAGTGGCACGGACCAAGGACTCTCCATTTATCGAGACAACAATATCTCCGGCCTGCAGGTCGCGAAGCGCGACGAAGGGTGAATTCCCGACGGAGTTGCAGCGCCATCCCTCGTCGACGCGCTCGAAGGTGCCGTAAGGGGTGAAAACCTTGGGTGAAACGCGGGTGGTTTGTACCTGTGCCAACGCCGAGATAACGAAAACCAGCAACGGCACGCCTAGACGAATGCGGATCATCCTTGCTGGATTTTAACAGCCGGTGCAAGGGAGACGCCCACCCTACACGGGAGACTACGGGAGTAGCTGAAATATGCCCGGGAGGACCGCGCCAGCCCTTCCGATGAAGCATTCGTCGAAGTAGGCAGAGTTCGCCGGTTCCTCCGCACCAACGTAGTAACAGCGGGCGCGCCCAGCGAAAGTGTGCTGGCCCGCCCAGACCGGAAAACTTGCCGCGGGTTCAACTGTCCCTGAGCTGCCGACAGTGAGGAACACGGTGCAGTTCTCCAGCTTGTCGAAGATCCTGTCGAGATCGTAGGGCATTTCGCCGAACCAGCAGACATGCGGGCGCATGCGGCCGCCACATAAGCATCGGGGGACCTGAGCGAGCCCGGCGTAGGAGTTCTCGTCTGCTATAGGCGGTTTTCCGCATTCCCGTTCACAGCGGCTCTTGAACAACTCGCCGTGCATGTGGGTGACGCGCTTTGATCCGGCCAGTTCGTGCAGATTGTCCACGTTCTGCGTGCAAAGGAAGAGTCGGTCGTTTATCGCATTCTCCAGGGTAGCCAGCGCAAAATGCGCCGGGTTCGGCCGACACTCTGACGCCGTGCGTCGCCGTGAGGAATAAAAGCGCCAGACCATCTCTGCGTCACGTCGCCAAGCCTCTGGGGTGGCGACGTCTTCGGGACGGAATCCCTGCCACAGTCCGGCGGGATCACGAAAAGTGGAGATGCCGCTTTCGGCGCTAATGCCCGCGCCAGTGAGAATGAATAACGAATCATTCGGCTTGATGGTGATCGCCTGCATTGTCACTTTTCCTAGACCTCGTTCCGAATAGCGGAGCCGGAGCGAGCACGTTGGGGCTGCGACCCTGTGCCGCCCTCAGGCGCCGCAACCTCAGCAGCCGCGCACGACGTTTGAAGAAGAGGTGCCAGCCGAATCACGTGAGTCCCACGGCAGGCAGGAAGGCGAAGAGCACAGTTGCCAGCTGTACTGCGAAACCCAGAGGTGACGCAAGAAGAGGGTTACCGAGTATCAGAGATACCGATGTCCATGCCCCAAGCCCGGCAAGTATCGCTATTGCCACGGGTCTTTTCAGAACTCACCTCATCGCTCGAGTCGCGTTGCCTCTTGTTGCTGGTAAGTTGTTTGTGATTCGCAGCTCACGACAGCAGCAGTTTCGCGCAGAGCCGCATTTTTTATGGACCTTCAACGTGCACCCGGCAATCTCTCCAACATAGGAGGGCATCTACGCTGATGTACAAACTTTTAGCCGCTAGCACCTCGAAAAGCAAGACTGTGAGACTTGCGGCACGATGACTGGAGCGTGTGGATGCGCATCGCGGTGGTGGGGTCGGGTTACGTCGGACTAGTCGCCGGCGCATGTTTTGCAGAGCTGGGGCACGAAGTCATCCTGGTGGACAACGATTCAGGGAAGGTGGCCGCTCTGAGGGGTGGCGAGGTTCCGATTCACGAAAAATTCCTGCCGGAAATGCTCGAGCGCCACAGAGGGAGGCGGCTTTCCTTCACAGAAGATCTCTCAGAGGCGGTACGCGCGAGTTCCGCGATCTTCATTGCGGTGGGCACGCCGCCAACCGACGACGGAGAAGCTGATCTTTCCTACGTCGAGTCAGTTGCGCGGGGAATTGCAGGTTCGATTGACAGCTACAAGGTGGTAGTGGAGAAGAGCACCGTTCCGGTCTACACCAGCGACTGGATACGGAGGGTGATGTTGCTGAACGGCGCGCCGGCGGACCGTTTCGACGTTGCGTCGAACCCGGAGTTCTTGCGTGAGGGAACCGCTGTTACCGATTTTCTCTATCCCGACCGCATCGTGATCGGAGCTGACAGCGAACGATGCGCTGAGGTGCTGCGCTCGGCTTACGCCCCCATGATCTCGGGCAAATATTACAAGAGCTCGGACGCCGTGCCCCGACCGGACGCAGCTGACATTCCTCCCAGGCTTATTCGCACCAGCGCGAAGAGCGCCGAGCTGATCAAGCACGCATCGAATGCATTCCTGGCGATGAAGATCTCGTTCATCAACGCGGTCGCAAGTATCTGTGAATCTGTCGGCGCAAACGTTGAGCAGGTCTGTGAGGGCGTTGGGTCAGACTCGCGGATTGGCCCGCGTTTCCTCGCGCCGGGCGTGGGTTATGGCGGCTCGTGTTTTCCCAAGGATCTGCTGGCATTCCGCTCCGTGGCCCGTGATTGCGGTTACGACTTCCGCCTGCTTGACGAGGTGATGCGCATCAACGATGAACAACGCATCCGGTTTTTGCGCAAAGTGCGGAAGGCGCTTTGGACGCTTAAGGGCAAGCGCCTTGGCGTTCTCGGGCTGTCGTTCAAGGGAGGGACGGACGATATTCGCGAGTCACCTGCGATATCGATCATCAACTCTCTCTTGAGAGAGGGGTGTGAGATAGTGGCGTACGATCCAGCTGCCATGGAGCGCGCGGCTGAAGTCCTGAATGGCGGGGTCAAGTACGCCAAGTCAGTTGCCGAAGCCGTGAACCGGGCTGACGCGCTGCTCATTCTGACGGATTGGGAAGAGTTCGGCACCCTCGACCTTGACCTCGTGAAGGAGCGGATGCGTTACCCGATCATCATCGACGGCCGTAACCTGTACGATCCGGAGGTTCTGGCTGACCGAGGACTGATCTACTACAGCGTAGGCCGGCCTGAAGCAGTACCAACGCCACGTGCGGCAGTGACGCTCAAGGCGGCATAGGTCGCAATAACGTTGCGCGCCGGGTTTCGTCCGGCGTGCTGGGCTCCGCCCTAGATCGTAAAGGGGCAAACGCGGACCCGGATAAATGTTTCCGGGCCGCATGAAGACAAAAACGGGAAGTTGGGAATCATGGGTCCGACAATTCGCCGCGAAGTGGTGCTTTCCGTAGTGATCCCCATCTTTAATGAGGAAGAGGTATTAGACGGTCTGCACGCGAGTGTCTCCGCTGTCCTGGACGATGTGGGCGAACCGTGGGAGATCGTCTACGTCGACGACGGCAGCAGCGACTCGTCTCTTGAAAAGATTCTGGGGTACCAGTCAACGGATCCGCGCGTTACCGTGGTAGAGCTGTCGCGGAACTGGGGACATCAGCCAGCTCTTACAGCCGGCATGCAGGTCGCGCGTGGTGATGCAGTAGTCCTCATGGATGGCGACTTTCAGGACCCTCCGGAGGTCATCGCGAAGTTCGTCAAGACGTGGCGCGCCGGTGCGCAGGTGGTTGTGGCGCAGCGTCGAACTCGAAAGGAATCGGGATTCCGTCGTATTGCATACCCGCTGTTTTACAGGTTTATGGGTTTCCTGTCTGACTTTCCGATTCCCCTGAATGCCGGCATCTTCGGCCTTCTCGATCGCCAGGTTGCGGATTCCATAAACGCGCTGAGCGAGAGCAACCGCTACCTGCCTGGCCTGCGAGCGTGGGTGGGTTACAAGACCGAAGTGGTTTTCTACGACCGGCATGATCGCGCCGCCGGACGACCGAAGCAGACGTTCTTTAGATTGCTGAAGTACGCGCTGGATGCGATCTTCAGCTTCAGCTACAAGCCTTTGCGCCTAAGCCTGGTGCTGGGGATGGCTACTGCTTGTGTTGCGATGGCCTATGGAGCCTTCATCCTGATTACCCGACTCGCGGGCTTGCAGCTGACCGGACCTCTCATCTGGGGCTACACCAGCACGATTGTGAGTGTGCTGTTCATGGGAGGAATACAACTGGTCTGTCTTGGAATATTGGGGGAATACATCGGTCGGATCTACGATGAAGTGAAGCGGCGTCCTCTTTATCTGGTAAGGGAATTACATGCTGGAGCAGAATCCCTCCGCGTCAGGGACGAGTCGGTCGCAAAAGTAAAACCGGTGGTCCCAATCAAAGCTGCCTAATTCGCAAGGAAAGAAAACAGAGGCCGCCCGGGAAAGGGCGGCCTTGTTGTTCAGTGTCACGATCGCACATGGCGTGGAGTCGGTTTGCTCTGCCACGTCTGACCGCAGCGCTGTTTACCAGTACGACAGCTTAACCTTGTCGAGCCAGGTCATAAAATCGTGCTGTGCGTAGTCTCCGTCCATCTGAAAGGCCACGTTGATCTCGGAGGCTCCGCTCGATACGGATCCATATTTTCGATTGATGTAATGCTTGTTCCCGTCCAGCGTGATGGATACGAACGTCACGTTGCCGGAATCATCGCGGACGAACTCCTCGACGAGATGATGCCACGTGTAGGCTGATGGTACTGTGCACGACACCCCCGTGCCGCGCCACGCCTTCGCAAGGCCGTCCCAGACCTCCCACTGTCCGTCGTTTCGGATATCGCACTGAGTGCCAAAGATGTACTTCTTGCCGCCGACAGACTGGTTAACGTCAAACTCCAGGGCCTGGGCATACTGCGGTGTTTTTAGGTAGAAGTAGAGGTCGTAAACGAAGTGATGTGCGCTGGAGTTGGCGCCGAGTTGCTTCCACCAGAGAGCGTTAGCGTAAGGTGTAGTGCCGCCGATCCAGAATTGCGCGGAACTGCCGTCCATTGACGGATTGCTGATTCCCTGGGCGATGCTGTATTTCGCTACTGGACCGCTGGCGCCAATGCCGGCGCAAACCGTGCAGTCCTGCCATCCGCCCATCTGGTCGATACTGGAAAAGACCTTTGCCGTAGAAGGTATGGTGGTACCGCCAGTACTTGAGGACCCAACAGTTATCGTCCTTGCGGGAGCTTTGAGCACGTTGCCGTAGGAATCCCACGCCTGAACGACAACGTAGTGGTTTCCGGCAGGCAAGTTGACGTAGGTGTCCAGCGAACTCGCATTGTTTGCGTAAACGCTGTTTCCGTCCGAGTAGATCCTCATCGCGGTTATCGGCGCGGTTGACTTGGCCGAAGCAACGAAGTGAACCGGGGAGCCTACACTTGCACCGTTGGACGGGGAACTGACCGTCACCCCAGTCGAAGTTTCGGAAACGTTGATCGTCAGTGGCGACTTGAAAACAGCACCGGTTGAGTCCCAAGCCTGAACCACGACGTAATGACTGCCGGAGGCCATTGGCAAGTACGTATCGATGTTCTTTGCGCTGGTGGAATAGACGCTCACTCCATCGACATACACGCGCATGGCGGTAACAGGGTAAGAAGATGAAGCTGAGGCTACAACATGCGCCGGTGAAGACACTGTTGAGCCGTTCGCGGGGGAACTGACTGCAACTCCGGCGAAGGCCATTGCCGTCGAGACACAGACGGCAATAAACACCCGTAGAACGAACTTCATTAATTCAGACCTCGAAAAGGTATTTGTCTCTTCCTGGGGTTCGCTTGCTCAGTTTCGTCAGCTTACGTGGGAAAGAAGTTCCGTCGCAGAGGGCTTATCACCTAGGTGTCCGCAGGCTTTGACCCTAGAGCAGGTTAGGAGCTTGGTCGTAAAACGCTGGACATCATCTACTCACGCCGAGCTTTGCCCTAGTCGCTTTTCGATCTGATCAGAAAGAAGAAACGCGCTGAGCAGGGTCAGCGCGTTTCCAGTACTACGATAAACGGGTGATGCTTTGTAGATGGTCAGTGTTCTACGGAGTAGCCGCTGCCACAGGCTCTATTCCGGCTGACCTTACATGAAATCCCCGACTGGAAAGACAGGTCCCACAGGAGACGTTTATGGTTAGGGGCGCTTTGAATACGGCTCCGGTCGAGTCCCACGCCTGGATGACGATCTGGTGCGTTCCGCCCGGAAGAGCAACATACGCGTCAAGCCTGGAGGCGTTCACGGTGTACTGGCTGATGCCGTCGGCGTATATGCGCATGGCGGTGATTGGGTACTTTGACGCGGCGGACGCCACGAAGTGAACCGACGAACCAACCGTCGAGCCATTCGCCGGAGAAGCGACCACCACTCCATAAGCCTGCGTGATGGTGATTGACTTCAGGGCCACTGTTGAAGCGCCGACGTTGTCGGTTGCGGTTGCTTTCACGGTGTAAGTGCCAGGGGCGGCGTAAGCGTGCGAGGCACTGATTGCGTTTGCGACCGTGCCGTCGCCGAAATCGATCGAGTACGCGGCGATGGTGCCGTCGGGATCAATGCTGCCGGCCATAGACGCGGCAACAGCGACTCCGGTCGTTGCAGAAGTCGGATTCACGGCGAGCGCAACCACTGGTGACTTGTTCGGTGCGGCCACGGTGATTGCAAATGCGTTCTTGTAGACGATGCCGGTGTTGTCCCACGACTGCACTACCACCGAATGCGTTCCGGGCGAAATACTGAGCCAGGTATCCAACGCAGCGGCGTAGACCGTGTAGGCGCTCGTCCCCTCAACGTATATGCGCATCGACGAGATCGTGTTTCCGGCATTCGCTGTGGCAGATGCAACAAAGTGAACCGGCGAAGACACGGTCGCGCCGTTTGCCGGCGATAACACGGTCACTGCACCCGGAACTGCCGGTGCAGTCACGGTTACGGTCGCCGAGGTTTGTGAGGTCGCGCCATAGTTGTCGGTCAGAATGCCAGTGACCGTGTAACTCCCCTGCCTCGTATATGTATGCGAAGCGGTGATGCTGTTCGCAGTCGCTCCATCGCCAAAGTCGATCATCGAGGAGACGATTCGGCCGTCATCATCCCGCGACCCGGAGGTTGAGGCCGTCACGGTAACTGGTGCCGGTCCTGAAGCGGGCGTCACAGCGAGGTAGGCGACCGGAGCCTTGTTGGCAACGACAGAGATGATTGTGGTTGCGGTGTCGCTCTTGTTGAAGCTGTCGTAGACAGTACCGGTCACGGTATAGGTTCCCGGTGCGGAATAAGTGTGCGAGGCGGACGTGGCGTTCACGCGTGTCCCGTCGCCGAAATCGATCGTACTCGTCACCGACCCGGCTGGCGAACTGGAGCCGGCTGTCGAAGCGGTCACCGTCACTGGCGCTATGCCTGAGGCCGGAGTCACCGAAAACGTGATCACCGGTCCAGGGTCGTCCACTGCGAAAGTGACCGGCCCTGACATTTTGTTTGTCATGGAGGGCCGTCCAACTGCTTTTACATAAAGCGTGTAACTGCCCGGAGCCAGGCTGAACTGGGCAAGATCAAGCGCGTGGATACCTCGGGAGGTATCACCCAGGGACATTAGGTTCTCGCCGTCCAGCGACACGAAGACGGTGTAGTGATCGATCGTGTTCTCGTTGCCGAAGACGTTCCAAGTTACTGTTTGTCCTGACACGGCGGCGTTGAGGCTCACACAGTTCTCTATGCCCGTTTCAATGGCAGTGCCTTCCTCATAGTCGTTCCACGTGACGATCTGCATGAACTCAAGCTGGTTGGAGGCACTGTAGTATTTTGGGACTTCGTTCCAGGTGTTAAGCCATACCTGACCGCAGTTCTGGTTCATGACGCGGTTCATCGACCACGACGCGAGCGTGTCGTTGAAACCCTTGTACGTGGCGCCGAAGCTGTGCATCCCGGGGTTTTTCAGCGCCTGGGCGTAAAAGTTGTCGAGGTAAGACTGCTTCCAATCATTGGGGTTGCTGGTGTTAATCATCACCCAGCTGAACGCCCCGGATGTGTCAGCGTGAGCCAAGCCCCCCGAGTTCTGGAAGATGAACATCGGGTTGCCCGGGACGCTGGCCTTCACGTAATCCCAGTTGATCGCGTAGTTGTCAACGTCAAAAAAGAAGATGAGCGGGCGTCCATTCACCTTCAGGTAGGCCGGGGAACCAGCGTAAACGTTGTAGATGTAGGTGAGGTCCGAGATGAGCTGGTTGTTGACGTTGCAGCCAACTGTCTGCGAGCACTTCAGCAGAGCTCCCTTGTCTTCCATGATGGCGAAATGGAAGGGCAAGCCCGGGAGCGTCTCGGCATAGCGCATCATGAGCTGCGTGGCCGTATCGTCAACGATATGGCCGGGACCGTACCAGTCCACGATGGCGCCGTCGATCCCACGGCTGACGTGGTCGTCCACCTGCTTCTGTACCTGTGCGGGGTCATTCGATTTGTAGCCGACCTGTATGTGATTAGCCGGGCCGAACCAATGCATGATGTTCGTGTAGATCTTCGTAGTTGCTCCCGGATAGAGCAGCGAATGGTGATCGACCTTGCTGACGTTTGCGGGCGCGATATTGCCGTTCGTCGAACTGGTGAAGCTTGAAGCCCCGCTGGTGTTGTTCGAGGTCTCGGCTGTGAGGGTGGTGGTTGGAGCGATCGTTGTAGATGAAGCGAAAAGCGACAACGAGCTAAGTAAGAAAACGCATGCAAGCACGACAAATGCGGCAAACCTGACGAAGGCGCGCACGTATATCCACCTCTTGGGTATTGGGGAAAACGATCATCTACTCTGCTTGCATTGTCGTGCGTGGCAGGTGCTTAATCCCATAGGACTAAGTACCTAGAGGTACAAACCTTGGGACGTGTACTGACGGGGTTTTCTGAACGGGGACGCCTTTTTGGCTGGCTGGTACGTGTGTCAACAAAAAAGCCTGCCCCGGGGTGGAGCAGGCTTAGTAAGCACAGATTGCTGCGCTAGATCTCGTAGTGAATAAGGGATAGCACGTCGTGCCCTTTGAGTTTGTCGCGACCTTTCAGTGCGTCAAGCTCGACAACAAAGGCGAGTCCGACGATATTACCGCCAAGTTTCTTGGCAAGCTCGACGCTAGCCTTTGCTGTCCCGCCCGTTGCCAGCAGGTCATCGACGATCACGACTCGCTGCCCGGGCTTAACGGCGTCCTCGTGTACCTGCAGCGTGTCGCTGCCGTACTCAAGGTCGTAAGTCTGACTGATGGTCTTGGCAGGGAGCTTCTTGGGCTTGCGGATCGGAACGAAACCGGCATTCAAGCGGTAGGCAAGCGCCGGGCCGAAGATGAAGCCCCGTGCCTCAATGCCCATGACCACGTCGACGTCTTTGTTGAGGTAATACTCGGACATGGCGTCGATCAACTTGGCGAAGCCAAGCTTGTCCTTGAGAAGCGTGGTGATGTCGTAAAAGAGAATGCCCGGCTTAGGGAAATCGGGCACGCCTCGAATGAGGCTCTTGAGTTCGTCGCAGTTAATGGCCGGCTTGGTAGCGGTCACGTTTTACCACGCTCCTTCGATACGGAATGTCTTCAGGCCCTGCACTGGATGTGCATCATAAACCTGCACGTCGTCAACCCTGGCGGCGCGGGGGCCGATTCGCAGCTTCTCGTGCAGCGCGTTGACCTGTTCACGATTTCCGGTCGCGAGTACCTCAACGGCTCCATCCGGGTTGTTTCGTACCCAGCCGGCGAGCCCGAGCATCTGCGCCTCGCGCTCAACAAACCATCGGAAGCCGACGCCCTGCACGCGTCCGCGCACGAGGAACCCCTTGGTGACGATCGCCGTTTTTTCAACGTTGGACATTGTTGCTCGTGTATGCAGTCGCTTCGAACTGTCCGGTTTCGCGTTTCGAGCCTCTCGAGCCAAAGTCGGATCAGTAGCCGTTCCACTCGATACTAAAGGCGATCACATGGGACGACTCGGCTTACCTCAGGGGCTAAAGCCCGCGATTCAATGCGCCCTGAGCGGCACGGCTGAAAGCCGTGCCCTTTCAAATCCCATTCAGATAGCTCGTACAAACTCGAAAACGAAACTGGCTTCTACGCTCTCGACAGATATGTCCCTTCGCTCGTATCCACGCGAATCACTTCGCCTTCGTTTATGAATGGGGGGACCTGTACGACGAGGCCGGTTTCGGTCTTGGCCGGTTTGGTAACGCTGCTGGCCGTGGCCGATTTCAGGCCCGGTTCGGTCTCTACAACCTTGAGGTCCACGGTCTGGGGCAGTTCGATGCCAACGGCTTTGCCGTCATAAAACTCGACCTTGATCTGGAGGTTCGGCGTGAGGTATTCGACGGCATCGCCCAGGGTGTCGCGCATGAGCGGCGTCTGTTCGTAGTTCTCCATGTTCATGAAGTAGTACGTATCGCCGTCGTTGTAGAGGTATTCCATCTGGATTTCGTCCACGGTGATCTTGTCGATAGCGTCGCCGGAGCGGAAGCGGTGCTCGAACATGGCGCCTGTACGGACGTTGCGCAGCTTGGCCTGGATGAAGGCGCGCAAGTTGCCAGGCGTGCGGTGTTCGACGCTGAAGACAAGGTGCAGATCATTGTTGTGCTTAATGATCATGCCGGGACGCATTTGTGTTGCTGGAATCGCCATACGATTGCCTCTTACATCTCCTGTGAACTTTGAGCGGCCGGCGAAGCGAATTTTGCCGGGCAGAGGGGAGCACCCCGGGAACCCGTGCCTGCAGCCGCAGGTGAGCGCAGACAAACTGAAAGCGCAAACACCTGATTTTACATGGGGAAGGCTGGAGTGGGAACCCGCTTTCGATGCGTCGCGATGATTAGATTTGCGGGAGGTCGTCCGAGACGAGCCTCCCGCGGGTTGGAGCTCCGTTACTTAACAGCCGAAGTGGCAGGCGAAGGGGAGAACGCGTCACCCAGCGACATGACCTGAAGCGCCTTCTTCAGCTGATCGAGGCTGGCTTTGCTCTTGACCTCAACCTCGACGGTTCTTCCCGGGAGCAGGTCGAAGTAGTTGTCCGAAAGGGTTGCGTCCAGGTCGCCGAAGGTTATGCTCACGCTGCGCGCCAGCGCCTTTGACGACAACGTCAGCCGAAACGCATCTCCCGCCTGTTTGAAGTCGGTAACGATCTGCGACGGCGCCAGTTTCATGTCTTTAGGCGGCAACAAGTAAAGCAGGTTGCTTGATACCGGTTTGCCTGCCGAGGTCAGCTCAGTCACTACGAACGTGTCAGCCGGATCCGCGCCTTGCACATTCATAAATTCCTGGCGCGGAGAAGTGAAATAGACCTTGCTGGACAAGGCTGCGACTTCGACCGGCTGCTTTTTTGTCGAGAGTATTGTTCCGTCTGTCTTCATCAGAGTTACGGTCAGCTCGCCCGTCATCGGCGCCGTGCGGTCCGAAACGATGTACACGGCGATGCTGCCGTCTTCCTCGTGCGGGGAGACGAGTACATCCTGATAGAAGCGTTTCGCGTAATAGTGAAGTGCTTTCCAACGACCGAAGTAGTCGATGCTGGACCATGAGGCGACCGGCCAGCAGTCGTTCAGCTGCCAGTAAATTGAACCCATGGTGCGGGGCCGGTTTCGCCGCAGATGTTCCGCGCCGATCTTGATGCCCTCGGCCTGCAGCACCTGACTGACGAAGAGGAAGGCCGGAAAGTCCTTAGGTTCCGGATAATCCCGCAGCATGTAATCGTGAATCTTCTGGTTCCCGGCCGTGTTCTTCTGGTGGGCCAGCATGACCGGAGTGGTGATTCCCGTACGGTCATCGGGTTCGGTGAACGCCAGGATGGTCCGCCATTCCGGGAACGACTGGAAGCCGTATTCGGTCATAAAACGCGGGAAGTAGTTCTCGTAAGCCCTGAGCGGTTCCATGCCGTGCCAGATGTTCCAGTTGTGCATATCGCCAGATTGATACTCGGGGGTCGTGTCCTCGTAATCTGAACTCGGCGAACTGGGCCAGTAGGGCACTTCAGGTGCAAGATATGTCACGGTACGGGCTATGATGCCGCTGAACGTCGAAACGTAATCCTGCATCATGCGCAGTCGCACATCGGCGGGCAGGGCCGACCGGTTGTTCCACTGCATTGCGCCTTCGGTCTCGTTGTTGCCGCACCAGACCACGATGCTGGGATGCCGCCGCAGACGCTTGACCTGGTATTCGACTTCCTTTTCAACGTTGAGCTTCCATGGATAGTAGCCGGGCTGCCAGTCGTTGCCGAACATGAAGTCCTGCCAGACGAGGATTCCAAGTTCGTCACAGAGGTCATAGAACTCGTCTGTCTCGTAATACCCGCCGCCCCAGTGGCGAATCATATTCATGTTGGCCTCGCGGGCCGATTCGAGAATGCGACGGTATTCGGCGGTGGTGACGCGGTTCGGGAAGCTGTCAAAGGGGATTACGTTGGCACCCTTGCCGAATACCGGGATGCCGTTGATGACCAGCTCAAAACTGCGCCCCCACTGGTCGAGGTCTCGCCGAAGAACAACGTTGCGCAGGCCGGTACGCCTGGTGGATGTGTCTGCCAGGTGCCCACCAACCTTTAACTCCAGGTTGAACGTATACAAAGGTTGGGAACCGTACCCGACGGGGAACCAGAGCTCGGGCTTGACTATGTTGATGGGCAGAACGAACACGTTCTTGCCGGGATGAAGGTCGACATTCTGGCTGAGTTCCGCCTTTTTGCCGCGATGGGGGTATTCGACAGTGAGTTTGGCCTGCTTGCTGACGGTGCTGACGATCTCGATTTCGCCGTTCAGGTGAGCGACATCAGCCGTGACATCCGGTTGCGCCACATTGAAGTCGCTGACGCGCGCTTCATCCCAGGTCTCGAGCCGAACGGGGCGCCAGATACCGCTAGTGACGAAACGCGGACCCCAATCCCAGCCGAATTCATATGCCGGCTTGCGGATGTAAGTCTTTTCGTCAGTCTGGGTCTTGGCGCGCCAGGGGTCGTCGGCTGCGACTTTTTTTGCCTGCTTTAGCGGTGGCGGGAA
>JAEZPW010000079.1 GCA_023441255.1 Acidobacteriota bacterium | reverse complement strand
CTTTCAACCCAAGTGCGAGCGCATCCGCGGGTTTCAGCATGCTGACCGCCTCCTGAATGTGGAGCTGGTCAGTCCAGAACGCCTCGTCGCCATAGGTGTCGAACCGAAACGTGTGTTTTCCCTGGTCAATCAGTTCTTTTGCGTTTTCTTCGGCATTGCCGAGGAAATGTGATTGCTTTCCGTCGTGCTTCGAAGTTGAAAAGCCGACAACGGCCAGCAGGAGGAGCACGGCTGCCGGCAAGAGTAGCATCGTATTGCGACGTGCTGTCATTGTGGTCCCCCAAAACAGCGAGACAGTGCGGACCTTCTCGCCGGTTACAAACTTCAATGGCCGGCGTGAGATGCCAGGCGAGAAGTGAAGAAGAGGAAAAAGTTCGAGCCAACTTCGATGGCTCGACCCGCCGCTTCTGCGTCATCCATGGCCTTTGCAGACGTGATACCGCTGCTCCCATCCGCTGCCGGCCAGTCACTCTGGTGCATGATCAGGACTGGCCTCACTTCCCACCAGATCGCCCCAGTGTTGACGCGGGAGTTGTCCACTACGTGACTGTGATTGGGAGTCGGCACGAAGATCGGCATAGTTGGAGGCCCTGCGACCTTCCCCAACGCCACCAGTGTCTTCGAGAGATCGACCGTAGAGGCATGCATGGTGCAAGTGCCGGGGACGTGATGGCTCGGGTCAGGACATTGCGTCGTGATGGCTGGGTTGACCTTAGCCTTCCACGCTTCCGGCACAAAGCCGAACAGCGAAATCAATGCCTTCCCCAGCGCGGGGCCACAGAGTTCGCCCGATCGTGGGTGATTCGGGCAAGGTATCGCATCATCGGGGTTCTGATCATTGTCGACCGAAAACATAGGAAGGAACACATACAGGTGTGCGGTGTGCTTGATGTCCCCTCCCGTCGGGTCCTGTGTCGGCTCCGTGATCGGCTGGCAGATCGGCGTCTGCATTTCATTGGGGTCCGACTGCGCCTTGATCCCATTGAAATCGAGGTCAAGCATCGGCTGATCGACGCAGTCGAAGTTCTGCAGGTAGGTGAACGTGACTAGACGGTTGTTTCCAAAGCCGTTGGTCTGGTTGGAGGCTAGTTGCTGGGCAGCGGCGCTGCTGGCAAGCAGGGCCACCACCGCGAACGTAAATAGTGTCGTTAAGCGAGTCATCCCGCCCTCCATGGTTCTCGAGGGAGAACGACTCGTGGGATGACTTACTCATTCAGCAAGTGTTCGCGAGCGTGTCACTCTATTGTCAATACATTGTCAAGCGTCGTTGCTGAGCAATGCTGATGTCTTTGCGGAAAGTGTCCATGTCGCTTCGAGAAGGTAATATCGAGCAGCGATGTTGTGGACCAACGTAGCGACTAAACGCGGAGGCGCAAGGCGTGCGCTGCGCGTTGTTGCGGGACGGATCACCGTGTGTACCCTGGAGTTGTGGGATTCGGGTCGTCGTAGTCTTTGCCGTATTTGTTTTTATGGCTGATTTGCAGGTGATCTTTAGCGTTCAGCCGTATCGTCCCAAGCTCGTGGTTGAGTCCAGATATTTGAATCTCGCGGCGCAGGCGATTTAGCTCCTCAGGCACGGTGCCCTCGTACCAGATGTTGAGCATGTAGCGTCCCGGAGGAACGTTAGGTATGGTGATCTCCCCCTGGGCGGTCGAAACCGCGAAGTAAGGGGTAGTGAGAGCGATCACGACCGCGCTCATCTGCGGATGGATATTGCAGAAGATGTATGAGATACCCGGCTTGTCGAAGTGAACCGTTCGGGTGGTCCCTGCCTCGTAGAGGCCCAGATCGAAGCGTTTTCCCTCAAATAGCGAAAAGACGTTATGAAAGAACGGGTCCTTGTTGGGGAACTCAACCGCCGTGCCGACCGGTACAACGAGCAAGCGAGGTTCGAATTGTTTGTCGGATTGAACCAATCGTGGATGCGGCAGGGGAGGCTTGGCTGGCGACAATTCCCCGGACACCGACGCGAGCCAAACGACCACATCGGAGCCGTGTTTGGCCTTGGGTTGGGACGTGCCGACCAAGTCTACCTTCCCCGTAACCGCGATGTCCTGCGCTGGACAGTAAAGCGCGATCAGCGTCAAACAGAAGATCGCGAGCAAATGTTGCACAACGAATTTCACTAGAACAACACTCCGGCGCTCAGGTTGATGTGATTCGCGGTTTCGCTGCCGCGTGGCTCTTCGAAGGTGTGGATGCGCCTGTACTCAAGCGAGAGCACCAGGTCCGATCGCGGTCTGGCAACGACGTTGACAAACGCCTCGCGATTGCGCGAGATGGCCGAATTCGTATAACTCTGCGGGCCGGAAAAGCGGCGGAGATCATTCGCGAAAGGATTGTCTTGTCCGAAGGCACTGTTGAATTCGAGCTTGTTCGTGGCAGAAAACTTCAGTTGGGCCCATCCGCCAATCGAGTCCAACCCCAGCACCTGAGTGGTGGGATCGCTGAACTCGCCACTCAGTAAAACGCTCCGGCCTGTGGCGCCACCCAACCCGCCAATCGCGCGCCCACGGTAGAATTCGCCGCTTACACTGAAGCGCTTAGCGAGCGGGATATCGATGTCCGAAGTCGCCGCCCAGCCATCTACGATTCGATTGAACCCCCAGTTCTGGCGGTTGTAGTAGGCGCCTGACCCAATCGTCAGCGGTCGCCCGAAAAGATCGTGCGTCCATGCCGCGCGCGTCGCGTATGCCGGTTGGCCAGACTTCTCGCCGGCTTGAGCAGGACGGAGATATTCTGAACTTGGAGGCTCGCCCGTAACGCCATCAAGGATTCCTCCGGCAAAGCTGAGACTCGATGTGTCTGACAGTGCGACCTTGTGTTCCACTCGCAACTGCGGAACCCACGCCCACAAGTTGCCGGCATAAGAAAGTGCCGGAGTTGAAAGCGATGCGAAGGATGTCGGCGCCAGCGGTGCAAAAAACAACGTGTCCTGGCCAGCAATCAACGACGTGTTGGCCCACTGAAAACGCAGTCGAGCAGTTCGCAACCGTACCAATCCGAAGGTGACGCCGTTCAAGGCACCGCCAGGGAAACCACCCGCGAAGTCGAAATTGACGTCTGCGGAAGTACGCGCACCGCCTATCTCAGGTCCGAACGCTTCGAGGCCAATGATCGACTGACGCAGGGTGCCCCCAAAACTCCCGGCTGAATCAAGGCCAGTGCGAGCCTCGGCCAGCGCGGGATTATCGATATTATCAACGACTCCCCGATTGCTGAACATGTTGAACAGGACGACGCCGGAGAGTCGCACGCGGTATTTGGACGCGCTCTCCACCTTCGTCTGGTACTGTTCGTCAACTTTGCCGGTCAGCAACTTCACGTCTTCTTCAACCCTGGCGAGGCGCTGGTCAGTGCCTTGTGGGGGTATCACATTGGGCTGTTCGGGGCTCGAACTTGGTCTTGCGCCGCCCCGTGCAAGCTCATTGCGCAATTCGAGTGTTTCCAAACGATAGCGCTCCGACTCGTCCCGCAATTCTCGAACGGACGCCTGCAGTTCGCGTATCTCGCCCTGCAACTCACGGAGCGTGTTGTTGAGCGATTCCTTGCCGTCGGAAGTCTGCGGACCCTGTGCCCAGGAGGAGCAACCGAGAATGAGAATGACGCAAAGGGCAACTCTGTGAAGCCGCATACCGAACTCCTGATCAACCCGCACGCGCATCGCGCATGAAATCTGCCGATTGCTCTTTATCTCGCGGCCGTTCTCCGGCAGCCGGAAGAGCGAGCGTGAACACCGTGCCATCCGCTGATGTGGACTCGACTGTGATTTCGCCGCCATGATCGTGGACGATTTTTTGTACGACCGCCAAGCCGAGGCCAGTACCGTTGTGCTTGCCGGAACTGATGAAAGGCTGGAACAACGTCTCGCGAATACCCTGCGGAATGCCATTCCCGTTATCGCGCACCCAAATATGTACTTGTTCGGCGCCTCTTCGAACCGCCACCTCAACACGTCCGTTATCAGGCTGCACTGCCTCGCAAGCATTTAGCACGAGGTTGTAGAACACTCGCTGCAGCTTCTTCTCGTCGAACCAGGCTTCGGTCTGGCCCTCCGAGCTTAATGTGAGTTGAACTCGCTGCCACCCGGGGTGCACACGGACCGCACTGATGGCGCGCTGCACGACTTCCGAAACGTCGCCGTACTTCCAGTTCAATGGAGCCCGAGTTCGGGAAAGCTCCACAAGCGATTCGATCAGTTCCGACATCTGGTCGGCTGCAAACCGTATGTCCTGGTAGAGATCTTCTCGTTGAGTTCTGTTGAGATCTGACTCGCACAGGAATTCCGCATTCGCCACGATTCCGGTCAATGAGTGTCGCAGATCGTGCGAAATGGAACTGGCCAGCACTCCGATGGTCGCCAGTCGTTCGCTCTCCAAAAGCTTCTGTTGTGTTGTGCGCAAGCTCCGACGCATCCGATCGAATGCGCCGACCACCTCGCCCACCTCGTCGTCGCTGTGCTCCAGCGGATAATTGAAATCACCAGTCTCCATGGAGCGCACGCCGGCGATCAGCGTTTTCAGTGGCCTTGCGAACGTAGGCGTGATCAGTGAAACCAGGCCTGCACCGACTGCTGCAGCAACGAGGCCCAAGGCCAGCAGAATGCGATTCAGACGGTGCAGGAACACAGTCGCCCGATCGAATGACTTGAAGACGCTCAGCCAGACTGCGGGCACATCTCCTGCAGGCGAAAGGTCGATCGACGCAGATAGAAAACGTTCTCCCCCAAATCGGAAATCTTCCGGTCCTGAATGTGGAGGCGCGCCTGGCACTCGTGCGAGTAACTCGGCTTGCTGCTCACGAGAGAGTGTGCTGACGACGACGGAGTTGCCGTAACGAAACGCAACCTGACTCCCGGCTGCGTCGGCAACTTGACGAGCGACGTTGTCGTCAATTTCGTAACCAACCGCAACCATCCCTAATAACCTGTTGTCCGCAGGCGAGCCGAAATAGATTGGCCGGAGAAATACCTGGTAAAGGTGGCCACCTCCAGACCACCACTGTGTCGAATCGGCTGGCTGCCCAAGTGATTGCTGCGCCAGCGCCTGGGAAAAACCGGGTGTTGCCGTGTGCAGGGCAACCACCTTGCCAGCGCGATCAGCCAATACGAACAGGCTGCTGCCAGCCAGTTTCCAGTAATCGCCAGAAGCATCCTGGATGGTGGCGCTGTCCTGCGTGGTCATGAGGGCCTTCAATGTCGGTAAGTCAGCAAGCAGCGCCGCCATGCGCGACAGGTTCTCTTCGCGCTGGCGCTGCACGTTCTGAAATGTCAGAACGGAATTGCGCAGATCAGCGAAAATTTCGCCCTGCGCCTGTCTTTGTACGACTTGTTGGACAACGAGGAGAGTTGCACATGTGAGGCCAACGGACACAAGTAGAAGAGAACACAAAACCTTGGTCTGGAGGCGGAGGTTCAGCATGAGCAATGTTCCTGTGCACCGTTAAGGTACAAACCGGTATCCTGCTCCGTACACCGTTCGAAAATGGATGGGAGCCGCCGGATCTTTTTCCAGCCTCTGCCGCAGCTTCAGAACTTGGTTATCGACTACGCGCGTCGTCGGATAGTTGTTATAACCCCACACCTGTTTCAACAGTTCCTCGCGTGAAATCACGCGCTTGGCGTTCTGTACAAAGTAGTTCAGGAGTTTGAATTCCTGAGCGGTGAGTGGTACGGGGGCCCCGTTGCGGGTCAACTCCATGTTCGTGAAGTCCACGCAAACATCGTCGAAAGCGAATAGATCGGCTTTGCTCGTTCGAGCCGATTTCCGTATCGCTACTCTGGCTCGTGCGAGCAGTTCTCTCGGGCTGAATGGTTTGGTGACGTAGTCATCGGCGCCCAGTTCGAGCAGAAGGACCTTGTCCGTCACATCCGTTATCGCGCTGAGTACGATCACCGGCACTGACGGGTTCTGATGCTTCATCTCGCGGCAAACGTCACGACCGGGCATGCCGGGCAGTCGAAGATCGAGAATAGCCAGAGAAGGCGGACTCTTGCGAAAGGCTTCCAGACCTAATGCTCCGTCGCCGGCGATTTCGATTTCGTATTCCTCGGCCTGAAACAGTCGCCGCAAGGTCTTTTGGACGACAGCGTCGTCCTCGATCACCAAGATCCTGTCCATGTTGCACCTTGGACATTTGCGAGATTTCGCCCAGACCACGGCACGCAACGGTTTCGATGCTACCGGTTTCGACAGGGTCGCAGTCCACGAACACTGCAACCTGTATGCCGCAGGACCGGAGAAGAGTAACCACGAAAGCGGCAGTCAGATCTGCTGAGTCAATAGACTTAGAGAAGTGTTGTGGGGTTGCACTCTGGGCTTTGTCGCCAAATACGGTTCTGTTTTAAGTGCGCCAAGACAGTATTTCGAGCGCAAGCGTTCTCGTGGTATTGAATAAGAGCTTGAATCCAGCAAAGGTCGTCCTTTCCGGTCTCTTGCCCGGTGCACGCCTCAGCAGCCTAGCGACTAGCTACGCAGACACCGCAAAGGCGCGCCAGGCAACGAACTTCACTTGCCTCCCTAGGCAGCATGCGTAGCGGCCCTCGAGTAACGCTGGCTGACCGAAAAAGGGGGTCCGGAACACCGGGCCCCCGGAGTGTGCGGAGGGAGCTTGTTTACCCGTACTGCGGAAGCTTGAAGCCGTTCGCAATGCCTTCACGAAACCAAAGGCCGCTTCGCTTGATGATTCTCTGCTGCGTTTCGAAATCAACGTAGACCAGCCCCATTCGCCCGAACTCGCCCCACTCGTAGTCGTCAAGAAACGACCAGTTGAAGTAGCCAGCGAGTTTCACACCGTCACTCAGCGCTTCGTGACAGACCGCGAGATGCGAGTAAATGTAGTTGATGCGTACGTCGTCAATGACCTCGCCGTTCTCGTTGACTTCGTCCGGAAGCGCTCGACCATTCTCGGTGATGATGATGGGCGTCTGGTACTCGTGCATTAGGAACTTCAAAATTTGGCGGAGGCCGTCAGGATTGCCCCATCTGCGCAGGTTGCGTTCATCCGCCATACCTACGTCCCTCGTTTGGTACGGCCACCATCCGGCCGGGTCGTGCTGCACGCGATCGACGCGATAATAGTTCAACCCCAGGAAGTCCACCCGGGTACTGACGGTCCTGAGTTCATTCGCGTCGATACTCGGCATGACCGCACCGTGTTGCTCGTACCAGCGCCACATCTCATTCGGGAACTCACCGTTGAAGATCGGGCGTGCAAACCAGGCGTGATGCGACTCGTTTATGCGGGCAGCCGCAGCTACGTCTTCGGGGCGTTCGGACGCAGGAAGAGTGTACGGCCAGTCAAGAGTGATTCCGATCTGACCTCGAATCCCGCTATGTCGAAATGCGCGAACGGCCCGCCCGTGTGCCCGAAGAACGTTGTACGTGCACGACAGCGATGTCGATAGATCACGCAGTCCCGGGGGATGCGACCCGAGGAAGTATCCCATGAAGCACGTGACCCAAGGCTCGTTAAACGTTGTCCAGTAGGGGACGTCAGGGAACTGGGTATAGACATAGGAGGCGTATCGCTCGAAGTGCGTGGCGATCTCAGGACTCGCCCAGCCGCCGACGTCCTGAAGTCTCTGCGGCAGGTCCCAATGGTAAAGAGTGACGAGCGGCTTTATGTTGTTGCGCTTGAGTTCGTCGACAAGGGTCCGGTAGAAGCGCACACCGGCAGCGTTGGGCTTTCCGATCCCGTCCGGAAAGATCCGCGGCCACGATATTGAGAAGCGGTACGCACGAACGCCTAGTTGCGCGAGCAGAGCGACATCTTCTTTGACCCGGTGGTAGTGATCGGCGGCAACGTCGCCCTTGACCTTCACCTGGCCGGGAGTCCTCATCCAGCGATCCCAGATCGATTCGCCTTTCCCGTCCTCGGACGCGGCGCCTTCGATCTGGTACGCAGATGAAGCCACGCCAAGCAGAAAGTCGGGCGGGAAAACATACGTCTTCCCTGATTGCGATGTACCGCGTGGGCTGGATGCACCTCCGAAGCCCAACTGCGACGCAGCTATAGCGACGGACGCCGAACCAACCACGAAGTCACGACGAGACACCATAGGCCAGCATCATGCCCCCAATCCCACCTATTTCGCAATAGAAATTATTTCAACATTGTGCGATTCTGCGCTTTGCCGCCGGACGGGTGCCCAGTCTGTCCGGGGCCAGGTGTTCGAATGAACTTGATCGAGACGAGACGGAACTTTCTGAGAACAGCGGCTCGAGGCGTGCTGGGAGCCGCAGCAGTTCAGGCCTTACCCGCGCTTGGGGTCACCACGCCTCGGGATGCTTCACCGGTTCGATCGGGAGCTGAGCCATCGCCCGCAGCAGCGTGGATTGCAAAGCAAAAGAGCCGAGTTTCCGAACGAGACTGGAAGCTGTTGCAACGGGCGCAGGCGACATTGGAAAGCAACATACTTCGCGGTCCCGATCCGGCGACGAAAGATGTCTTCGGAGCACAGAAAGACCTGTCCAAGCCGGAACCTTGGGCTCCCTTGCGTGGCATCTCCCCGTCGCCGTTCGGCTATCGCGGGATATGGAACTGGGACAGCGCTTTTCACGCGGTCGCCGTTGCGCGCTGGGACCCGGAACTGGCGCGGGAGCAGATTCGCATCATCCTTGACCGCCAGTTGCCCGGTGGCGGCTTCCCGGACGTCGTTTTCGAAGACGGCAACGTCGTGACCGATTTCGGCAAGCCTCCGGTCATGGGCTGGGCTTGTGCCCGCGTCGACAGCTACGCCCCGGCCCCCGCATTCCTTTCATGGGCGTACGACAGATTTGTACGCAACGAAGAGCACTGGGTCGCGCGCCGCGGCGGCGAGAAAGACGGGTTGTTTCACTACGACAGTGAAAAGCCTGTCATGGATGCTCGTGACCACGACGCGAAGCTGGAGTCGGGTTGGGACACTTCTGTTCGTTGGGACAATGGGTGTCGAACCCTCTGGCCCGTAGATCTGAACTGCTTCATGGTCATGCTCTACGACTCTCTGGCGAGCATGGCTGAGCGATTGCGCCGGGGCGCGGATGTAAAGAAGTGGCGCGCCCGACGGGCGAGCCTTGCACGAGAGATCAATGCACGGCTCTGGGATCGATCAACGGAGCGCTACCTCGACTACGATTTCAAACGCGGTCAGTTCAGCCCGGTCCTGTCACCGGCGTGCTTCATGCCGCTCTACGTCCACGTTGCCTCCGAACACCAGGCTGCGAACATGGCGCGACTCGCTGCGGACCCGGAAAAGTTCTCTCCGGGATTTCCCAGCGTCGCCTACAACGATCCCGAGTATCGTAGCGACCAGTACTGGCGCGGACCGACGTGGCTCAACATCGCGTACTTCGCCCTGCACGGCTTGAGAGACTACGGACACACCTCGGTCAGTGGGGCGTGCCGCAACTCGATCCTGAACTGGTGCACCGCGGAGGAGAGCGCGTTATACGAGTACTACGATTCGCGCACGGGCAGGGGACTGGGGGCGCGTCAGTTCGGTTGGACGGCGGCGTTCGTCATCGAGTTCATTTTGAATTGGGGCCGCTCGGCCGCTCAGGGATGAGCAAGCGGGTCTCAGCGGGAGGGAATGACAGTAATGGGAACTTCGGAAAAGCGGCCGTCGTGAGTGGTAGGCTCACCGGGGACATGGCGAGCGTGCCACGGCGAATTCTCAGCTTATAGAGATTCTCCCCGAGAGGGCCCAAACCGATTCGCCGCTTACGCCCATGTCCGGTTCCGGCAGGTCGAAATGCACCTTGACCAGTTCGTCGTCTCTCAACGTTTGTACCCCCAAGACTTAGAGACGGTCTTGACGCGATTCTCAGCCAAGTTCCACGATTGTTCGACAAAACAGGGCTTTCAATGCGGATGACCCGCTGACTCGTCCAATTCGAGCATAATTTCCAGGAGTGGGCTTGCAATGAATCGTTTTGAATCCTCATCTGTGCCGCCGCGAGTGTCGGCGTGAGGTTGTCGTCATTTACACACACGCTTTCGTTAAGCCCAGCAGCGGCTTATGCTATTCACGACGAGAGGTGTAGATATTGCGCGTCCTCATTATTGAAGACGAACGAAGACTCGCAGAGAACGTAGCACGTGGCCTCCGTGAGAGTGCCCGGTATGCGGTGGACTGCGCATTCGATGGTCAAGATGGCCTCTACATGGCTGAGTGGAACTTCTACGACCTCATCATCGTCGATCTGATGCTCCCGCATCTGGACGGACTGTCGCTGGTGCGGAGAATGCGTTCGACTGGTTCCACCATTCCCATCCTTGTTCTGACCGCCCGCGATGAGAAAGAATCCGTAGTCGCGTTGCTCAACGCTGGAGCCGATGACTACGTGACGAAGCCTTTCGATCTTGGCGAATTGATAGCGCGGGCCAAAGCCCTCATTCGTCGCGGAAAAGGCAAGAGCGATGCTGTAATTCGTTTTCAGGATATCGAAATCAATGTGGCGAGCAAAGCCGTGACCCGAGGTGGGAGCCCCGTTGCATTGACGGCGATGGAGTACCGGGTATTGGAATACCTGGCACATAGACAGGGTGCGGTGGTGTCCAAATCTGAATTGCTTGAACATCTCTATGACTTCAGTTGGGAGAAGTTCAGCAACGTGATCGAAGTCTACATTTCGGGACTTCGCCGCAAACTGGGTGACGCGGGAGGCGAAACGCTTATTCAAACGTTGCGCGGACAAGGATACATGTTTCGGGGCTAGAATGCGGAACTCATCGATAAGGCGGCGGTTGCTGACGGCGGTGCTGGTGACTCAGCTTCTGCTCACGGTGGGACTTGTGTTTGTAGCGGTTATGTTCATGCGCCGGCAATTGCGGACCGCATTCGATGCGGGACTGCATGGTCGCGCCATGAGCGTTGCTGCACTCGTTCGCTATTCCGAAGACGTGCCGTCTACGCTTGTGTTCGATAAGGAGATGGTGCCGCCACCACTTTATCGAGCGCATGCGGATCTCTATCGAATTCTCGATTCGCAAGGAAAGATACTCGCAATTTCGCCAAACTGGCCGGCTGGATTCGATCCTGTTCCAAATAGAGAGCGCAATTACTGGAACATTCGCGAAGATGGGCACCCATACAGGGCAGTGCGGCTGAAAGACGTTCCCGTACTAGACCGCGAGAGCCCGGACGCGACAACAAATTCGACGCTGACCATTGTCTACGCCGCCTCGACAGAGGAGTTGAACGAGGCGATGTGGCATGCGGGCGCATTGATCGGGTTTTCAAGCCTTGTTTTGCTCGTCGTCTCAACCGGTGTGGTGGTGTGGGCCATCGGAAGAGGTCTATCGCCACTTGCGACTCTAGCCGATAGCGCAGCTAAGGTTTCGCCTTCCAACTGGGAACTGCAAGCTCCGCCCGAATCGCTACACACAAAGGAACTGGCGCCGCTCACGACGGCAATGACAGCAATGCTGGCCAAGCTGCAAGAAGCATTCAATTCGCAACAGGGATTCGTAGCAAACGCGGCCCACGAACTGAAGACCCCGGTCGCCATCCTGAAATCAACGCTCCAATCACTGCTACAGCGGTCTCGTACATCAGAGGAATATCACGCTGGTATTGAAGCAGCTCTCGAAGATACAACCCGGTTAGAGAAACTTGTTCACTCGATGTTGCGCCTGGCCCGTGTTGAACGGTGGGCGTCAGGAGGTCTGCATCGAGATATCGAAGACATCGATCTGACGTCTACCTGCGAGATGTCGATCGCGCACGTGCGCAAAATGGCGGAGCTTCGCGGTATCAAGCTGCAACTTGCACGGGATGGTGAACCAAGACTGCGAGCCGAATCCGAGGACATGGAACTCGTTTGGTGCAACCTGTTAGAAAATGCCATACATTACAGCCCGACTGGTTCTACCGTCAGCATAGCTATTCACCGCGAAGCCGATTTCGCCGAGGTGGCGGTACAAGATCATGGCCCTGGAATTCCGGACGAACAGCTTGAACGAATATTCGACCGCTTCCATCGCGCGGATACTTCACGGGCTCGTAATACCGGTGGGTATGGTCTGGGACTCGCGATCTCCAAGGCCATTGTCGAAGCATACGGCGGGACCATCCGGGTGCACAGCGAAGTTGGACGCGGGACCACGATGAGTGTCCGCCTGCCGCTGAACTCCTGAATTTCAGCTTCGCTTAAGGTACTTACTGCCACAATTAATGCCTCGGAAGTGTGAGGCAGGCGTGAATCTACGTTCCGCAATCTCAATTGTCCTTCTTGTCTATTCTGTTTCTTCGTGGGCACAGATTACGAACGCACCGTCCAGTCCAACGAGTCAACGCCCAAGCATCAGTTTCCAGAACGCGCTTCAACGGGCGAAGGCGAACAGTGCCCAATTCCGCGCTGTGATCACGGAATCGGCATTGGCAAGTGAAAATCGCGTTCAGGCACGGGCCGCATTGCTGCCCGGAGTCAATTACGTGACCGGCGCTGTCTATACGCAGCCTACACGCGAATCATCGCCACGATTCATCTCAGCAAATGGAGTTCGTGAGTACATCAGTCAAGGAGTGGCTCACGAGAGCATCGGGTTTACTTCGGCTGCGGAGTATCGACTCGCCCACGCTGCCGAAGCTTTGGCGAAGGCAAGAGCTGAGATTGCCACGCGCGGATTGGCCCTTACGGTCACGCAGAACTACTATGGTGCGATTGTCGCGCAACGAAAGCGGGCCAATGCAGAGCAGTCCGCGAACGAGGCGCAACGCTTTCTCACCATCAGTCAGCAATTGGAAAAAGGGGGCGAGGTCGCTCATTCGGATGTGATCAAGGCGCAACTTCAGGCCAACGACAGGCAACGAGATTTGCAGGAAGCCAAACTCGCCGAAGAAAAGGCTCACCTCGATGTTGCGGTACTCATATTTCCAAGCTATACGGAAGAGTTTGACCTGGTTGACGACCTGCGATTTACCGCCCCACTCCCGCAGTTTAGTGACGCACAATTTCTGGCCGCCAGGAACAATCCCGAGCTGAAGGCGGCACTCGCAACCGTACAGGTCGCTTCTAACGAACTGAGCGCGGCAATCGGTGGACATCTGCCGACCCTTACATTCGGCTACTTCTACGGCATTGATGCCCCAACGTACGCCACGCGAACCGACGGTATTCGGAACTTGGGCTATCAGGTCTCGGCCACTTTGGAACTGCCCATTTTCAATTGGGGTGCGACCCAGAGTAAGGTGCGCCAGGCACAATTGCAGCGCAAGCAAGCACAGGTAGAGCTCAGCGCTGCGCAGCGACAAGCTGTGGCCGATCTCCGGCTCTTCTATTCGGAGGCATCCACTGCAAAAGACCAGATCGAAACGTTGCGGCAGTCGGCTGATCTTGCCGCCGAGAGTCTGCGGCTCACCATGCTGCGATATCAAGGTGGCGAAGCAACAGCGCTTGAGGTTGTGGATGCACAAAATGCGTTGAGCCAAGCTCGCAACAATTTCGATGACGGCGAGGTGCGGTATCGGATGGCCCTCGCGAACTTACAGACACTCACAGGCAACTTCTAGGATGAGCACAGAGACTCGCAGACGGATCGTTATCGTTGCTGGTGTCCTTATTATTATCGGTGGGCTTGCTCTCGCTTTCTTCCTGCATTCGAAAGAGGAGCCCGCTCCTGAACCCATCGTTTCGGTTCAAATGGCGAAGGCCGAGAGCAGGCCCATCGAACAAGTCATCTCCACCGAAGCCATTTTGTTCCCGAGAAACCAAGCGGCGATCACGCCGAAGATCGCAGCTCCCGTCAAGAAGTTCTACGTGAATCGCGGATCGCGGGTTCATGCCGGACAACTTCTCGCCGTTCTGGAAAACAGTGATCTTGCAGCAGCAGTGACCGAAAACAAGGGAGCCTACGAACAGGCGCAGGCGACCTATGAAACAACAACGGGCGCAAGCCTGCCCGAAGATATGAAGAAGGCCGAACTCGACCTCAAGACGGCACAGGAAACGCTAGACGCCGAGCAGAAGCTCTACGACAGCCGCCAGCAACTCTTTAAGGAAGGTGCTCTTCCACGAAAGGAACTCGATCAGGCCGCTGTTTCGCTGGTCCAGGCAAAGGCTCAGTACCAGCTCGCAAAACAGCACCTCGAGGCCGCGCAAGCGATTGGCAAGCCGCAAGGAATGAAGTCGGCAACGGGACAGCTTACTTCAGCAAAGGGGAAGTTTGAGGGGGCCGCAGCGCAGCTCGGCTATTCCGAGGTTCGCAGTCCTATTGACGGGGTTGTAACGGACCGTCCGGTCTATCCAGGAGAGACTCCGGCCGCAGGCACGCCGCTGCTCACCATCATGGACACATCATCCGTGATTGCCAAAGCACACATCCCACAGGATGAAGCTGCTGCTTTACACCTCGGAGATCAAGCAACTCTCGTTGCGCCCGGCGATCTGAAGGCCGACGGCAAGGTCACGCTCGTCAGTCCCGCTCTTGATCCCAACAGCACCACGGTCGAGATATGGGTCGAGACTCCGAATCCGCACGGGATTCTGCGGCCAGGCACCACGGTACGCCTAGACATGGTGTCGCGAGTCCACAAAGACGCAATCGTTATACCTGCCTCCGCTCTGCTGAAGAGTCCTGAAGGGGCTACCAAGGTGATGGTTGTGGGCGCAGACGGAATAGCACATGAGCGCGAGGTTGAAGTCGGCATTCACAACGGAGAAGACATCCAGATCACAAAAGGATTGAATGCCGGGGAGACAGTGATCGCAACTGGCGCGTATGGATTGCCGGACAAGACCCACGTGAAAGAGGCGGAGGCAACGCCAGCAGCCGCGAAGCCGGAAGCGGAAAAGGAGTGACGTCAGCATGAGCTTCCGATCACTGCTGGACCGCGTGCGAACTAAGAGTGTGCAAGACGAACGCTACTGGTATAGCCGATATGCCAAGTCGATCATCTTTCTGATCATTATTCTCGCTGCCATTGGTGCTTATCTCGCATTCAGCATTCCTGTGGCTGTTTTTCCGACTACGGATTTCCCGCGCGTCGTCATCGGGGTTGACAACGGCGTCATGCCCATCGATCAGATGACGGTCACGATCACGCGCCCAATCGAAGAAGCGGTCAACAGCGTGCCCGGTCTTCAGGATGTGCGCTCGATTACCAGTCGCGGCTCTGCCGAGATCGATCTCTTTTTCGACTGGCACGTCGACATGGTGCAAACGCTGCAACTCGTGGACGCAGCGCTGTCGCGCGTGCGCACCAGCCTGCCCCCAACGGCTGACGTCGAAACGCATCGGCTTACCTTCGCCAGCTTCCCCATAATCGGCTACAGCCTGACATCCGACAACGTGCCGCAAACGCAGTTATGGGAGATGGCGACGTACGATCTCAAGCCGCGCCTGAATCGCCTGAATGGCGTTGCAACGGTCGTTGTCCAAGGGGGACAAGAGCCAGAATTTCACATCACGCCCGATCCGGCGAAGCTGCTGGCGGCAAACGTCACCGTCTCCGACATCCTCAATTCAGTCAAAAGCACGAACCTGATCGATTCCCCCGGACTGCTGGAGCAGAACCATCAGCTTTACCTTGGCCTGGTAAACGGTCAGGTTCGTGATCCGGCGCAGATCGGCCAGATTGTCATTAAGAACACGCCTGCCGGAATTCCCGTTCGTATCGGGGATGTCGCGACCGTCCAACCCGGAGTCAAGCCGGTTTATACGATTGTCACAGCGCACGGAAAGCCCGCAGTGCTCCTGAGCATCAACCGCCAGCCGGACAGCAATACGGTTGATGTTGCGAAAGAAGTTCACGCCGAAATAGAAAACATCCGTGCTTCCTTGCCGCCAGGAATCAAGCTGCAGTCGTTCTACGACCAGTCGGAGCTGGTGACCGCGTCCATCAAGAGCGTGCGCGACGCCATCCTGATCGGATTGATTCTGGCGTCGATCATCATGGTCTTGTTCCTTCGCGATTGGGGCTCCTCCATTGTTGCCGCGCTGGTGATTCCGGTCACGGTACTGGTGACGTTCATCGCGATCAAGCTGCTCGGCGAGAGTTTCAATCTCATGACGCTTGGCGGTCTGGCGGCCGCCGTCGGACTCGTGATCGACGACGCCATCGTCGTAGTCGAGAACATCGCCCTGCATCGCGAGGCCGGGCAAGGGCGTCTCGAAGCAATCCGTAGCGCACTATCGGAAATCACGCCCCCACTGATCGGATCTACTATCACGCCGATTGTCGTCTTTCTTCCGCTGATTGCCGTCGTTGGCGTGACCGGACTATTCTTTCGCGCACTGGCAATCACCGTAGCGGCATCCCTGCTGACGTCCCTGGTTCTCGCGCTCACCTGGACGCCCACCCTCAGCC
>JAEZPW010000033.1 GCA_023441255.1 Acidobacteriota bacterium | reverse complement strand
CGCATCAACTTCCCTCACCCGCTCATCGGTGCATCCGAGTTCGAGGTCGATCTCTCGGACGGTGCGTATGCCCGCGACATAGCGGCGGCTCGCACTTTCGGATTCCTGGAAGACGAAAGGAAGCTGAAGGACATGGGCTTGGTGCGCGGCGCCTCGGTTGAGAACTGCCTGGTGCTGACGCGCGACGGACTTTTGAACGGCCCCCTGCGTTTTTCCGACGAGTTCGTGCGTCACAAAGTTCTGGATCTGATCGGAGACCTGGCCCTGCTGGGACGACGCATCATTGGACGGGTGGTGGCCGATCGTGCTGGGCACGCCATGCACACCGCACTGGTTTCTCGCATCCTCAAGGATTCGTCGCTGTGGGAGGAAACCACTTACGACGGCCCCTCAGCGCCGGAAGAGAGTGGTGGCGTACCGGCCCACCACGATCCTTTCGTCAGCGCCGATTGATTGGCATTCCTATCGCCTCGGTTACCTGCGTTTGTTCTTCAGTTACCTCCGTAAATTGACCCACAACCCGCAGCGACCGAGAATGCTCTCGCCATGGGTGCACTGCCAGAATACCTCCAGCAATCGTGGCCGACAGAAAGACAGTTGACGCGATTCCGGCTGAGCGTGCCGGTTCGCATCGCGGTCTCTATCGGCATGGAAACGCAGGCAACCAGCTTCGACGTGAGCGAAGGCGGTTTGGGTACTTCAGCGGCAGATTTGCTGAAGGTCGGCGACGAAGTCTTTCTTGAGTTGCAGCTGCCCGGGCACGATCAATTGTTGCGATTCAAGGCGATTGCGCGGCATTCCGATGCCGAACGCTTGGGCTTCGAATTCCTGACCATTACGCCCGAACAGCGGCTGGCGATCATCAACTACGGCCACAGTCTTGCCTCGATAAAGAAGCGCCCGAAACTTCTGCGGTGACCGGGGAAAAGTCACAGGTTCCGGGCGTCGAAACAACTAAATTTCTACGAGGGAATCGCCAACCAGCGATTTCGTAGCCGCCGGGTCCCGCACCCGGCGTTTTCTTTATCTGTTCGCTACAGGCAATCTGCTCGCTACTGGAAAGTCGATCTGTTGGCAAACGCATATCCATCTGTTCGCCACAGACAAATCCCATCTGTTCTACAGACAACTCGCTTGTCATTCCGAGCGAAGCGAGGAACCCTACCCATACTACGATCTTGCCGGCCGTAGGGGTTCCTCGCTTCTCTCGGAATGACAATATCTCAAGGGAGGGCGCTCATCAGGAGGCACCCTTTAAGCCGCCTTCTTCTCTTGCTTGTCTTTCTCGAGTGCCTCGACAGCGCCTTTGCGCTTCTTGTGCTTCTTCTCGTAGTTCTCGACTTTGTCGATCTGCTTGGGTGAGAGTTCCTTCGCCTTTTCCTCCACCTGCGGTATCGTGAGCGTCCGGTAGTGATCTATGGGCAGGTCGCGGTCTGGATTGGTGCCTTCTTTGTCTTCTTTCTTGTCCTGCTTCGTCTCGCCGTACTCTGCGCGCTGCTTGTTCACGATGCGCGCGGCCACTTCCTCTTCGCGCCCTTTGTACCGGCCCGATTCGTGAAATTTCTCTTTCAGTTCCTCGTACTCGCGCTCACGTTTCTTGTTAGCTCCGCGCGGCATGAAGCCTCCCTGGAATTGATGGTTTAAATCGTTAGTCGTCACAGGCGTGACCACAGGTTGCCGGTACTGAAGACAAGGTTCGCGGCCTGATTTGTTAGACTTTCATCAATGAAGCGGATCGCAGTGATTGGTGGGGGGATTGCCGGCCTGAGCGCCGCCTATGCGCTGGAGAAGCAGCGGCGCGCCGGTGCTGAAGTCGAGTACGTCCTGTTTGAGCGTGAGTCGCGGCTGGGCGGAGTTCTCGTGACCGATCACGTGGACGGCTGCCTGGTTGAGGCAGGTCCCGATTCCTTCATCACCGAGAAGCCCTGGGCCACTGCCCTGGCCCGCGACCTCGGCCTGGGAGGCGAGATCATCGGCTCCAATGACGCCGACCGGAAGACATTCATCGTTGTCCACAATCGACTGGTGGAGCTGCCGGACGGCCTGATGTTCATGGTCCCGACCAAGATTATCCCCACCCTGTTATCTCCGCTGTTCTCCCTCGGGACCAAGTTGCGCATGGCCAGGGAACTCGTACACCCGCCGCACAAGATCGAAGGCGACGAGAGTGTCGCGGCGATGGTCGAGCGGCACTTTGGGCACGAAATGGTGGACCGTCTGGCCGACCCGCTGCTCTCGGGTATCTACGGCGGCCAGTGCAACGACCTGAGCGTGCGCGCCGTTCTGCCCCGCTTCGTTGAAATGGAGCAGAAGCACGGCTCACTGACCCGCGCCATGCTGGCCGCGCGAAAACGTATGGCTTCCATGTCGAAGGGCAAGACTGCTCCGCCGCTGTTCTCGTCTATGAAGAACGGCATGCAGCAGCTGGTCGATGCAGTCGTTGCCCAGCTCGATCCGAATTCGATACGCACAGGATTCGAGGTTGCCGGTGTCAGCCTCACTTACGACGGCGAAGGCACGGCCGAGGCGCATCCCGACGGCTCGCGCGCTGCTGACGACAGCTCTCGCATGTGGCTCGTGACAGGTTGCGACGGATCACGACAGAGCTTCGACGGTGTGATTATCTCCACGCCCGCGCACATCATGAGCAAGTTGCTCGAGCATTCGCACGCGGAGTTGGCGTTTGAACTCGGCGCCATCAACTACAGTTCGTCCGTCACCTGCACACTCATCTACGACAAAGCCGCTGTTGCCGGGCGCGACCGTGGTTTTGGCTTCCTGGTGCCGCGCAGCGAGGGCCGCCGCATGCTGGCCTGCACCTTCGTACACAATAAGTTTCCGCATCGCGCTCCGGCTGACAAGGCTATCGTGCGCGCCTTCCTGGGTGGCGCCGGTGACGAGCAGGTCCTCGACTGGCCGGACGAGCAGATCGTTTCGACCGTTCGGCGTGAACTGGCTGAAATTGTGGGGATCGCGGCGGAGCCGCGCGATGTGCGCCTGTATCGCTGGCGACGCTGTATGGCGCAACCCTCACCGGGGCACCTGGAGCGTATTGCCCGCATCGAGCACCTGCGCAAACAACTGCCGGGACTCGCACTGGCCGGTAACGCTTTTCACGGCATCGGAGTGCCCGACTGCGTCCGCACCGGAACCCACGCGGCCGAACAGGTCGGAATCGTGCAGCCCTCATCTGTTCCATCCCCAGTCAGGTAAAGTCTCAATGATTACGCGCCAGAACTTCGGCTGGATCGCCATACCCATGCTGGCAGCCCTGCTGGTGATCTCCCGCCTGTGGCACACACCCTGGACCTGGGTCAAAGTACTTGGGCTTGCGCTCACGGTGGTTGGATTTGGCCTTGTCTCCCTCGCGCGTTTTCAGCTCGGCCCATCTTTCTCGATCGCGCCCCAGGCGCGTGCGCTCGTTACTACGGGCATATACTCGGTTGTCCGCCACCCGGTGTACGTTTTCTCCACAGTTGGCATCGCTGGTCTGCTCTTGTACATCGGCCGTTCGCACTGCCTTTGGCTTCTCGCTCCACTGATCGTGGTGCAGATCTTCCTCGCGCGAGCCGAGGAGCGCGTGCTTTCCAGTGCCTTCGGGGACGAATATCGCCGGTACCGCGACCGAACGTGGTTGTGAGGTGTTTTTACCTCGGCACAACTCCCGATAGCTGGCATCTTGGCGGCGCTCCGCTTCCTCCTATTCGGTATCGAATCCGCAAAAAAAAGGAAGCAAAACAACAGCCAAGGAGTATCTCCGTCATGAAGAAGGCCATCTCGAACGTGGCCCGCATCGCAGCCTGCGCGCTGGCGTTGGCGGTCATTCCCGCCGTCATGCCCGCGTCGGCACAGACAAACTCGAACATGAACAACGACTCTGCAATGCAGGACAACGGCAACATCATTCCCGGCACAGGAATGACGGCAGCCGAGTTGCAGGATATCGGATATTCGCAGCAGCAGATCAGCCAGATTCAGAATGACATGCTGGCAGAGAATAACGCTCCCGCAATGAACCAGGGCACTAACGACGCCCAGACCAGCACCGCAAATAACAACCCGAATGCGCAGGCCAACACCAATCCGAACGCCACGAATATGCCGGTCAACAACGCCGAAAGTAGAGGCGGTTGGGGACTGTGGGGCCTGGTCGGCCTGCTCGGATTGTTGGGACTGGCTGGCCGTCGCAAGGCCGTGGTCCGCGATGAGCGTGATCGTGACGTCCGCCGCATAGCGTAGTCAGTTGATTGCGTTGCGCCGCGAACGTGTTACGTACGACGGTGTGGGGACGGGGCTGTGCCCCGTCCCGACGTCGCTGGTTGAAGCGGCCCTGAACGGCCTACCTCAGCGGCTGTAGCCTCATTCACTCGTGAGCATTTGGCGGCACGACTGAAGTCGTGCTTTCCGAAGAACTGCGATGCGAAGGCGGTGTGCCCCCTGTATGCGAACGCCAGCCCCCGCTCTCGGGCACCGCCCAGCACTTTTGCTACACTTCACCCTTTAGGAGGAACGCACCGGGTGAAGCGTGCACTGCCGCTGTATTTCCTGATCTCTCTCATTCTTCTTGCCAAGGCCGCTGCTCAACAGCCCGCTTCCCAGGCTGCGCAACCCAAACGGCTCACGATCGAAGCGATCTTCGCCGAAGGCGGCGTCACGGGCCGTGGTCCGGAGACCATCGAGTGGAGCCCTGACGGCAAGAAAGTATCGTTCGTTCAGCGGGACGACTCCGGTGACCACGGGGCTCTCTACTACATCGACGTCGAGACCGGCAAGAAAGCCGTTCTTGTCGCAGAAGAGAAGCTGAGTACGCTGGTTCCGCCCGTCAGCAAGATCAAGGACGAGCGCGAGAAGGAGCGCGTTACCCGGTACTCGGTCGCGGCGTATCACTGGGCGCCGGATTCGAAGCACCTGCTCTTCGATTCTCATGGCCAGCTCTGGCTTTACTCGCTGGACACCGGCACGGCCGTGCAGATTACGTCTGCGCCGGAACCAGCCAGCGATCCGAAGGTTTCACCCGACGGCCGCCGCATCGCCTACGTGCGCGACCACAATCTGTGGGTGCAGCCGACCAAAGAGGGACGGCCCAAGCAACTCACTACTTCCAAGAACGACAAAAGCGAGAAAGACGAAAAGAACGAAAAGAATGACAAGATCCTCAACGGCGAAGTCGACTGGGTCTACGCCGAGGAACTCGATGTCCGCAGCAACTACTTCTGGTCGCCAGACGGCAAGCACATCGCTTTCCTGCAGATGAACGAAACGCTGGTGCCGACTTTTCCCATCGTGGACTGGATGCCGCAGCACGCAAAGACTGACGAAGAGATCTACCCGAAAGCGGGTGACAACAATCCCGCGGTGCGAGTCGGCATTATCGACTCCGACGGCGGCAAGCCCAAGTGGATCGAGGTCGGGACGGCTGAAGATCACGAATATATTCCGCGTTTCGGCTGGGTGAAGCCCGGTGTGATCTGGATAGCGGTGATGAACCGCGCCCAGACAAAACTTGATCTGTACTTCGCCGACACGAATTCCGGGCGCTCGCAGAAGATGTTGAGTGAGACCAGTCCTGCCTGGATCGAGTCCAACAACCTGGACCAGTTCACGGTGCTGCCTTCCGGTGACCGATTCGTGTGGCCGAGCTGGCGGGATGGCTACAACCACCTTTACCTCTACAGCTTTGACAAGAACAACCCGCTCGCATCCGAAGCCAAACTCGAGCGCCAGCTCACCAAGGGCAGTTTCGAAGTCGATTCTGTCGATGGCGTGGACGCGGCCACGAGCACCGTTTACTTCGTCGCAAACGCCGGCGACCCTCGCCAGCGCCAGTTCTACGCCACCAAGCTGGACGGCAGCGGCCAGATGCAGCAGGTCTCGCGAGAACCGGGTACGCACCAGGTTTCGATGCCCGATTCTGCAGCGTACTATGTGGACACCTTCTCGGCCGTCATGACGCCCCCGACCATGCTGTTCTGCAAAGTTGGCGGGCAGTGCTCCCCTATCTGGCAGGCTCGTTCCGTCGAAGCATATGACCTGCTCGCACCAAAACCGATCGAGGTGAAAGCAGCCGATGGGACCACCACGCTTTACGGCACACTGCTCATGCCGCCGCAGGACGTGGTCGCTAACGGCAAGGTGCCGCTGATAACCAATCCTTATGGCGGTCCGGGCGCGCAGAACGTGCGCAACCAGTGGGGCGGCAGCAACTACCTTTTCGACGTCATCCTGGCGCGCGCAGGCTACGCCATCCTGCACGTTGACAATCGTGGTATGTCCGGACGAGGGCGCGATTTCGCTGCGGCCGTGAAAGGCCACTTCGGCGAAGTAGAACTCGCAGATCAACTGGCGGCGCTCGACCAGGTGCTCGCGGCCAATCCGCAACTCGATGCGAATCGCGTTGGCTGGTGGGGCTGGAGCTACGGCGGATACATGACACTCTATGCCATGACCCACTCGAACCGCCTCAAGGCCGGCGTCTCGGTCGCTCCGGTGACAGACTGGCATCTGTACGATTCCATCTACACCGAGCGCTACATGGGCCTGCCGAAAGAAAATGCGGAGGCATACCGGAAGAGCGCGCCGGTGAACTTCGCCGACGATCTCAACGGGCGCGTGTTGCTTGTGCATGGCACAGGGGACGATAACGTCCATTTGCAGAACACGATGGCCATGATCCAGTCGCTGATCTCGGCAAACAAGGCTTACGACCTGCAACTCTATCCGCAGAAGACGCACGGCATAGCCGGAAAAGCCGCTCGCGTACATCTGTTCCAGCGAATAGAGAACCAGTTCGATCGCTGGCTGAAGTAAATGGGCGATTCACATTGGGTGCCCCGTCCAGGCTCCGCTTGGGCGGGGTAGTGCTTCGTTGTAATCTGACTTCGCGACTCCCCCAGGTTAGCGGAACGGCATTGACCTCGACGTCGTCGTCTATCAAACCTCCCTGGTGTTAACCTGTGCGCATGATGGCTGAAACGCTCTCGTACTCGCACATGCCCTCTCCCGTTGGAACCCTGGCCGTAGTGGTGTCGGAGCGCGGCCTGTGCGCCATCGAGTTCAATGGCGACGACTTTCCGCATGGGCGTGCCCCGCATGGTCCGGCCTACCAGAGGCGCAAGATTTCTTTCGTCGAGAACACGCAGGTCACCGAGCCCTACTTTCATCAGTTGGAAGCGTATTTCGCCGGCACGCTACGCGAGTTCTCGCTTCCGCTCGACCTGCGCGGGACCGACTTTCAGAAGCAGTGCTGGCAGGCGCTGCTAGCTATCCCGTATGGAGCCACGTGCTGTTATGCCGACATCGCGCGCGAAGTGGGCAGGCCAACCGCGTTCCGCGCCGTAGGCATGGCTAACCACAGTAACCCCGTGCCCATCGTGGTGCCGTGCCATCGCGTGCTGGCAACCAATGGCTCCCTCTGCGGCTACGGCGGAGGACTGGACGTCAAAGAAAAACTGCTAAGGCTGGAAGGAGCGATCTTCTGATGGCAGATGGCAGATGTTATTGATGGCAGACGGCAGATGGCAGATGTTTGATTGCAGATGTTTGATGGTGGATCGATGATGTGGCTCGGATACTTTGCTTTTGCCATCATCCATCATCCATCTACCATCATCTTTCATCCATTCGCCCCGTTCAGCTCCGTGGCGGGTTCGTTTGTGGCGGCGTCGGAGTTCCCGTAGTCGAGTTTCCGGTGCCCGTTGCGCTTCCTGACGTTGTACCGGTGGTTGGGCCAGCTGCTGCAGGTCCGCTGTTAGCTCCGGTCGGAGCTCCGGTCATGCTTGTGCTCGCGTTCGACTTGCCAGAACCTGGCGCATCGGCCGAATTGCCCTGCTTTACCTCCTGCCCGCTTCCTCCGACCGTCATGTGATCGACTACTTTGCGACCCGCGGCATAAGAATCGGCGATACGGCGCGCAGTCTGTTTCTGCTTCCCGCTCGGAACGGCTCCTGAAAGCTCGATCGTGTCGCGCGTGACATTGATGTTGATGTTCTGGTTTGCCAGCGTCGGGTCGTTCTGGAACGACGTTTGGATCTGCCCTCGCAGAGAAGCGCCGTCCGGTACGGTCATGAAGCTACCACTTGCTCCCTCCTCGCTTTGTCCGCTGTTCTGTTCCGTCGCGCTTCCGCCCGATCTGGTCGCAGCCGGGCTTCCGGAGGCCGCTCCCACGTTGCCGCTGGTTGCGGAGGACGTGGGGGCCTGCAAGCCGGCAATCGCGGAACCGCTCACGCCGCCCGTAGACGCGACACTTCCGCTCGACGCGGCTCCCCCAGGCTCGTTGCTCGAAATCGGTGGAGTGGAGGGCGGCGCGTTGTTGGGCTCCGTTGTTGCCGGGCTGGAGGTGCTGGGCGTGGTGCCCGGATTCATACTCGGCTCCGTACTCGTGCTTGCTCCGGCCTGACCCATCGCACTAGTCCCGGTCTGAGTGCCGGACGCCGCCGTCGTGTTTCCAGCGATGCTGCCAGCAGTATTGTTCTGCTGTTCGGCATTGCCCGTGGTGTCCGCTCCTGCACTCACGCCAAGGCTGTTCGAACTCATGCCGGCACTGGCGCCTCCGGGTTTTACCTCCAGCTTTTCCCGTACCTTGCGCACGCCCGGAACGCTTTCCGCGATCTGCTTGGCCTTCTTGCGGTCGTCCTTGGTCGGGACCGATCCCTCCAGGGTCACAACGCCCTTTTCAACCTGCACCTGCACGTTAGCCATGTCAGGGTTGCGGCTGAACTGGTCGTGCAACTCGCGTTCCAGCACGCTGTCGTCAACCCGCGCAGTGCTGGTCTGCTGCTGTTTCTGCTGATCCTGCCCGGGAATCCCGCTCGTTCCGCCCATGCCGGGCTCGCCTACGCCTGGTATGTGCTGGCCCTGGCCAGTTCCGCCGGGCTGTCCCAACGTGCCAGGTCTCATCTGCGCCGTCGCCAGCGTTGTCGCCATCGCCAGAGTGATACTCAACAATGTAAGGTGCTGCTTCATAACCATTCCCCGTATTTTCTGATTTCTGCACAGCCGGAAAGACGAAGGGGCGCAGCTCCGAACCGAGACGCTCATTTATGAGATGCGCAGGCGACATGAGAAGTGGGTAGCAGCCGTGAGCAGGAGTTGTCAGATCTGGTTGCGGCGCTACAGGGTTGCTGGGGGTAGAGGTTCCTCGTCGCTGCGCTCCTCGGAATGACTGCGTTTGAAAAAGTCACAGGTTCTCGGATAGCAAGATGATGGCCTGTGTAGCGCCGGGTCTCCGACCCGGCGTGCTACCCCGCTTGTGTACCGCCCCTGACTTGTGTTGATGGCGTAGGTTCCTCGCTGGAATGACAAAATCGGAGTGGGTCGGGTTGAACCGGGCCTTGCGGCGAAAGTAGACTGTGAATATGCACGCGCATGATCACGCGCACGGTCATTCGCATAGCCATGCCCCGGCCGCGGGCCCGAGTACGCCGGCAAAGGCACGCGTGCTCAAAATCTCCCTCGTTCTGACCGTGGCCTACATTCTCGTGCTGGTCATTGCTGGCATTCGTGCGCATTCGCTCGCATTGCTGTCGGAAGCGGCCCATAACGTCTCTGATTTTCTGGCGCTGCTGCTCTCGCTTTTCGCGGTTTACCTTGAGAGTCGTCCGCCCTCCGCCACCAAGACCTTCGGTTACAGCCGTGCCGGCGTACTGGCCGCGTTCGTCAACTCCGCCAGCCTGGTGCTTGTATCGTTTCTCATTTTTTATGAAGCGTTCCAGCGTCTGAACCGTCCTGAGCCGGTCCATGCGGGTGTCATGATTTCCGTTGCAGCGGCCGGTGTAGTGATGAACGGCGTCATAGCCCTGATGCTATGGGCGTCCAGCCG
>JAEZPW010000414.1 GCA_023441255.1 Acidobacteriota bacterium | reverse complement strand
GTCCACAACCAATTCCGTCATCCCGACCGGAGCCGCGCCTCGCGGCGGAGTGCAGGGACCTGCATTTCAACCCGATAATTTATCCTGTGTTCATGAACCGGACCACATCGGCCTTGCTGCACGGGGGCTTTGTCCTGACCGGGGTGGCCACTACGCTTCTTGGCCCCCTTCTGCCCTGGCTCACCGCCGGCTGGAATCTCGTGGATGCGCAAGCCGGCTATCTTTTCACGGCTCAGTTCGCAGGTTCCATGGCCGGCGTCGCTCTGTCGGGGATAGCGGTTCGGAGCTTCGGTTTCTGGTCGGCAGTCGTCTTTGGCTACGCGATTCTCGCGTTCGGTGTTGGGACCATGTCGGTGTCGCCATGGCCCGTAGTTCTTGCACCCGTGTTCATCTACGGAATCGGTCTGGGCATCACGATCCCGGCAACAAATCTGTGCGTATCTGACGCGAATCCCACCCGTCGCGCTGCCGCATTAAATCTCCTGAACCTCGCCTGGGGCCTTGGCGCAGTCCTCTGTCCGGGCATCATTTCCGCCTGCCAAAGACTGTTTGGCCAGGGCTACTTTCTGCCTCTGCTGTCCATGACACTCACAGCACTCACACTGACCATGGCCCTTACAGGCAAAGCAAAGTGGGAGCGTGGGCTTGCACCGAGACGTTCGGCAGGCAGCGAAGTCGCCCTACCCTCGCCCAGAACGACCTCCGCCGAAGTGAACGGCGGTCTGCCTCTTGGCGCCATTTTCATGCTGGCGCCGCTCTTCTACTTCTATGTCGGGGCGGAAAGCTCGTTGTCAGGTTGGATAGCCGCGTACGCAAGCCGCGTCAGCGCTGAAGCAGGTTCAGCATGGCTGTTGGCGCCCTCGTTTTTCTGGGCCGCGCTGCTGTCGGGCCGCGCCATGGCTCCGATTATCCTTAAGCGCCTTTCCGATCTGAAACTCTCAATCGCCAGCCTGAGCATTGCGGCCGTTGGAATCACAACCTTGTTGTCTGCCGGTCGTCTTTCGGTCGTTCTGGTCGGAGTAGCCGTCGCGGGTCTGGGTTTGGCCGCTGTTTATCCGATCACCATCGCCCTGATGTCGCACTGGTTCGGCGAGGCCTCTTCGAGAGTGGCGCCCTACATGTTCGCGCTCGCATCAATGGGCGGTGCAACACTTCCGTGGACAGTGGGCCAACTCTCAACGCACACGGGAACACTCCGCTCCGGGCTTCTCGTTCCTCTTGTCTGCACTCTCATCATGCTCTCGCTGTACGCCGCGGCGATCCGCCGGACCACTCCGGCCCCCGTTGCGAACGAAGCGCAACACCGCGCCACTCCTGCTTAGCCACTTCAGATATCGACTTCACACTGCTCCACGACCGCCTCAAGGTCACTTCCGTGTGACGCGAAAGAAGTCGTTTCTTCGAAAGGGCACGCCTTCAGGAGGAGCTGCGCAAGAACATTCTCTTTGAAAGGGCACGGCTTAAGCCGTGCCGCAGAATGTCGCAGGATCAATGCGGCTTTAGCCGCTGAGGTAAGCCCTTCGCCGCCAATTAGCACCGTGCGAAATGGCTTGGCGAAATTACACCCGCTTCCCTGCCGTCTCTCTGACCGCTCCTTCTGTGACCTCAGCCAGCGGCAGCGTAAAGTAAAACGTGGCGCCGTGCCCCAATTGGCTTTCCGCCCGAACGCGTCCGCCGTGCGCCAGCACGATGTGCTTCACGATCGCCAGTCCCAATCCAGTCCCACCGGACTCCCTTGAACGCGCCTTGTCCACGCGATAGAACCGCTCGAACAACCTCGGCAGGTGCTCCGACGCGATACCGCGGCCGAAATCGCGCACATAAAACTCTATCGAGCCGTCCGTACGCTGCGCGCCCATTTCGATCCGCCCACCCTCTTTGCCGTAATTCATTGCATTCCTCACCAGGTTGGTCAACACCTGGTGAACCGCGTCAGGATCGACCAGCACCGACTCTGACGGCGCGCCCTGAACCACGATCTCCATTCCCGCTTCGCGCGCCTCCGGCTCGAACGTGGCTGCCGCTTCATGCAACAGTTCGGACGCACTCACGTTCCGCATCTTGAAGCGCTCTTCGCCAGACTCAACCCTCGCCAGCACAAGCAGGTCTTCTGTCAAGCGCGACATGCGTCCGGCGTTCTTAAGAATCACTTCCAGGAACTCGCGCGTGCCCAAATCGTCTGCCGCTTTCGAATCCAGCAACGCTTCCGCATACCCCTGCACTGAAGTCAACGGAGTCCGCAGTTCATGTGAGACATTTGCGATGAAATCGCGGCGCGTCTTCTCTACCCGCTCTATCTCCGTCAAGTCATGCAGCACCGCAACGGCTCCGGCAGGAGGAAGCGGCGCTGCCGTCACCTGGAATATCCTCCCCGGCAACAGCGAAGTCGCGCGTGTCACCGCAATCTCTTTGCGGTCGATAGCCTGCTCGATAGCCGCCAGGAAACTGGGATCGCGCACCGTCTCCACCACATGGCTCCCAACCCTGACTGCCGCTACCATGCGCTGCATGCGGCCGTTCACCCATAGCACCTTGCCGTCGTGCCCAACAGCGATCACGGCCTCCTGCATACTGTTCAGCAGGCTTTCCAACTGCTTGCGGCTTGTCTCGACCGCGGCGAAACTCTCCTCCAGTTCGCGCGCCGTGTGATCCAGTACTCGTGCTGTTATGGCAATCTCATCCGTGGCCGAAGTGGCAACTCGAGCCGTCAGGTCGCCGGCTGCAATGCGTTCCGCAAAGGCCACAATGCGTTTCAATCGACGCGATACCAGCTGCGCTATGATCGCGGCCAGCACCATCGCGACCAGCAACGCCAGCAGCGACGCCAACAGCAGCCTTTTTCGCACCGCGGCTGTCGCTTCCTGCACACTCGACAGCGGATACGCCATTCGTACTGCGCCGTTCGGAATCGGCGCCGCTACATACAAAAAAGGCACGCCGATGGTGTGGCTCCATCGCGTGCTCATTCCCACCTGGCCGTTCAACGCACTAATAAACTCCGGCCGGGTAGCGTGGTTCTCCATAATCCCTGAGTCGGCTTGCGAGTCGGCCAGCACCTTACCCTGCCGGTCGATCACCGTCGCACGAGTATCCGCCGCCGACGCCTCCTGATTAACCAGACGCTGCAGGTCTCGGCCCTCGCTGCTCTCGATCCGATAAGCGAACAGCCGAGTCTTCTCCAGCATCGAGCGCTCGATCTGCTGCCGTAGCGACGCCTCCCATGCCGGACGTATCGTGAAGTCCAGTGTCACCGTGGCCGTGGCGATCACCACCAGGAACGCCAGCATGAGCTTCACGAATACGCTGCGTCTCATTTCGGTACCTCAAAGCGGTAGCCGGCCCCGCGAACCGTCCTGAGGTGTCGCGGATTTTCAGGGTCGCGTTCTACTTTTTCCCGGAGCCGCCGAACGTAAACATCCACGGACCGCGGTGTTACGAACGCCGTATCCCGCCACACGGCGTCGAGAAGTTGGTCTCGAGTGAACACGCGCCCCGGATGCCGCGCCAGGTACTCCAGCAGCCTGAACTCGGTTGCGGTCGTGGTGACCGCCTTGCCGCGTACCGTCAGCGTCATAGCGCCGGCATCTATTTCGATGTCGCCGGCTTTCACGATGCTCGGAGCCAGCGGCTGCTCGAACCGGCGCAACACTGCTTTCACGCGCGCTACCAGTTCGCGAGGGCTGAATGGCTTGGTAACGTAATCGTCTGCGCCGATCTCCAGGCCGACGACGCGGTCCGCCTCGGCGCTCTTCGCCGTCAGGAAAATGACAGGAGTGGACGCCAGCGAATGAGTGCGCCGGATCTGCCGGCACAGCTCGAGCCCATCGCCGCCCGGAACCATGATGTCCAGCAGGAACAAGGAAGGATTGTCGCGTTCCGCTCGCGCCAGCACACCAATTGTCGTTGAAAACACCTGTGCCACGTAGCCTGCGCTCTCCAACTGGATGCGCACCAGCCGCGCGATGTCGGGGTCGTCCTCTACGACGAATACGAGACGTTGCACCGCTTCATTGTAACTTTCCATTCACAATGAGAGTAGCAGTGTCTTGTTAACGCAACGTTAACGAACAGAACGGCGCCTCTAGCATACGACTGCCCCGTCTAAGTTCTGCTTGGACGGGCAGTTCGCGCTTTTAGCCGTTAAGCACCGGCAAGCCCAGTGGCTTCTCCACCACATTCTCCAGGGCAGAAATCTCATCCAGCGCCGCGGCCAGTTGCCGATCCCCGCACGCATCCAGCGTCATGACGAAAGGCAGCCACTTTTTCTCGAACCCTGGTTCCTGAAGTACCGCATCGATGTTGATGCCGTGTCGTGAGAACGCACCAGCCAGTGCCGCCAGCACTCCCGGGCAGTCATTGATCACGATTCGTACATAACGCGGGCACTCGAAGTCCGCCGCAATCGGTGCGCGCTGCACCCTGTTCGATTCAAGCGGCACGCCTCCCTCGGCTATCGATACCAAGTCCGACACAACAGCGACCGCTGTCGGCCCTCCGCCGGCCCCAAACCCGGAGAACACATTCTCTCCGCCGAATTCACCCTTCGTGACCACCACGTTCTGGCTGCCCTTCAGCCGCGCAGCCGCCGACGTCAACGGCACCAACGCCGGCCCGACCCACGCCGAAACATGACCGTTCTCGCGACGCGCCCATGATATCTGCCGTATCGTGCACCCGATCCGGCTCGCGTACTTGAAATCCAGCGGCAGCACTGGGGCGATTCCGCGGCACGGTATATCCTGTGCATCCACTGCACGCTCGAGCGCTACCCGCGCCAGGATTGCGAGCTTAGCCCGTGCATCGTAGCCGTCCACGTCGTCGGTAGGATCGGCTTCCGCATACCCAAGCCTCTGCGCCTCCCGCACCGCATCCTCGAAGCTGATTCCGGCGTCTTCAATGCGCGTCAAGATGTAATTGCAGGTGCCGTTCAGAATGCCGCGCACCTCGGTTAGGTCGTCGCCGCGCAACCCCGAGATCATTGCGGGCAGCACCGGCATGCCGCCGCAAACCGCCGCCCCGAACAGCAATTGCGCGCCAGACACACGTGCCACCTCTTCCAGCTCCAGTCCGTGCGCCGCGATCAACTGCTTGTTCGCAGTTACCACCGACTTGCCCGACACCAGTGCCTGCGTCACGAAATCTTTGGCCGGGTTGAGCCCTCCCATCAGTTCCACTACTACGTCTACATCGTCTGAAAGCGCTGCTGCAAAGTCGTCGCTCCATCCGAAATCGGGCGCATCTCCACCGCGGTTCTCTTCCCACTTCTGCCGTTTTCGCTCGACGTTCCGGTTGATGACCTGCACCAGTTCCAGCGCGCTCTGTTTGCGGGT
>JAEZPW010000388.1 GCA_023441255.1 Acidobacteriota bacterium | reverse complement strand
GTGGAGCACTTCATCCAGTTTTCGCCGGAAGAAGAGTGCATTGAGGGCGCACGATCGTTCGCGAGTTTGTTTGGCAAGAGGGCCTGCACACCGGGTCAGAGGCCCGGCGCTACACACGAGGTCGCTGCACAAGGCGGGGTTTCTGATTACGACGGTGCGCTGGTGATTTTCACGACGGGGTCCACCGGATCCCCGAAGCCGGCACTGCTCTCGCACCGGAACGTCGCCTGCCAGTGCATGTGCATAAGCCAGGCGTTTTTCGGCGGCGATAGCGGCGCTCGAACGCTGGTGAACCTGCCTGCTTCCCACGTTGGCTGCCAGACCGAGCTGATGATGGGCACGCTGTTCGGAGGCGGCACAGCCGTGATCCTGGAGATCTTCGATCCGGCGCGCTCGTTGAGGGCCATCGAGCAGCACAAGGTCAATATCGTCGGACAGATTCCCGCCATGTTCAATTTCGAGTGGCGGCTGCGCGATTATGACAAGTACGACCTCGCATCGCTGACCTTCGCTGCCTGTGGCGGTCAGCAGGTGTCGCGAACCTTCATGGAGAAGATGGCGAGGATGGCGCCCGTCGTGGGCACCGGACTTGGGCTGACCGAGTGCGCCGGGTTTTGCACCTATATCCAGGAAGACGCGGCAAATCCGAAGGACATCTTCACGTCCTTGGGGGTGTCGATGCCGGTCTATCGGTTTTCGATCCGCCAGCCCATGCGCCCGGACGGCAGCGCAGGTGACGAACTCGCAGACGGTGACATTGGTCATGTTTGCTTCCGCGGGCCGCAGACCTTTCTTGGTTACGTTAACGATCCTGAGTCGAGTGCGAGAACCATTTCGAGCGACGGCTGGCTCTACACAGGCGACCTCGGCTTGCGCGATGCCGCTGGGCTGCGCATGACCGGGCGCGCCAAGTGGGTCATCAAAAGCTTCGGATACCAGGTGTTCCCCGGTGACGTCGAGAACCACATCTGCGTTCTTGAAGAAAAGGTGGCGTCGTGCGCTGTGGTGGGTGTGGAGCACGCTACCGTCGGTGAAGGCATCGTGGCCTTCATCGAGAAGAAACCGGAGACGGACGTCTCGGCGCAGGAACTCGACCGACACGCCCGCACGCTGCCCAGTTACATGCGTCCGCGGCACTGGGTTCTGGTTGAGCCCGGCCAGATGCCACTGACGCGCTCCGCCAAGGCCGACTACATGAAGCTGAGCGCGCTGGCGAAAGAGGAGATCGAACGCCTTCGCCAGGAGGGGCGATGGGACGCCGCCGCGAAATCGGACCTTTCGCCGCGCTCTGGGTGAAAAGAAGATCTGACACGCCCGGAGCTAAAAATCTTGGTTCGCGGAACAGAGAGAGTATTAGCCATTGGCTTTTAGCCATTGGCTTTCAGTTTGGCAGAAATCGGCTTTCAGCTTTCAGCCTTCAGCCTTCAGCCCTCAGCCTTCAGCCTTCAGCCCTCAGCCCTCAGCCCTCAGTGACCACATACGCCGGCGAAATCCATCGCACGCGGATATATGTCGTGGGTCACTGAACGCCGCTCGACGCCGCTCTAGAATTCCTTGTTCATCCGTACGACGTCCTCATAAGGAGCAAGGCAATGGCAACACCCGGAATCAAGGCAGCCGATACTACACTGGAGAACCTGCAGGCTGCCTACAACGGCGAAAGCAATGCGCATGCGAAGTACGCCGAGTTCGCGAAGAAGGCGGACGCGGAGGGTTATCACCAGGTGGCGAGCATGTTCCGCGCCGCATCGCGGGCGGAGGAGATTCACGCCCAGAACCACGCCCGCGTAATCCGTAGGATGGGCGCCGAACCGGTGGCGACGATCGAAGCGCATCCGGCGAAGAGCACGCGCGAGAACCTGCAGGTCGCCATTGAGGGCGAGACCTACGAGCGCGACACGATGTACCCGGCGTTCATCAAGGAAGCCGAGGCCGCCGGCAACGCCGCCGCGGTACGCACCTTCAAGGCCGCGCTGGAAGCCGAGAAAGAGCACGCCCGCATGTACACGGTCGCCATCAACAACCTCGAGCACATGAAGGTCGCAACGAAGTACTACGTGTGCGCCATCTGCGGCTATACGGTGCCCAAGCTTGTATTCGACCGCTGCCCGGTCTGCAATGCGCCGGGGGAGAGGTTTGAGGAGATAAGTTAGGGGGCAGTTTCGCGTTTCGAGTTTCGCGTTTCGCGCGGGGCGGCTACGGCCGTCCCGTTTGTTCATTAGTGTGCGTCAACAGGGGTATGGCCGAAGAAACTACTGCATAAAAGGAATCGGCGTCGAGCTCGTTTCCCACAAAAGACGCGGAGAATCGCCCGTCATCGCTTGAGCAGCCAATGGCAGTGCGCTGAGCGTAGGATTTCCACTTTGTCCAGCAAGTGACCACGCTTGTTCCCGTCTGGAAGGCCTTTGTCTGTGAGCCGGCCGGCGTAGATAAGAATTCCCGAGAGGACTGCACCGTCGAGATAACTTCGATCTCAGACACGCTCGGCATTTCGCGCCAGAACAGGAATGTGGATTGCAGGGCGTCGCGCAGTGTCCAGGCTACGACATACGACGAGGCGTCGCTACTATCAGCGTAACTGATCATCCAGGGTCCACCGATCTCAACTTGATAGCTTGGGCCGTGACCTGCCTTGGGGTGAAGGACTCGCAATGCGGTGCCCCAGATGTTGGACCAGAAGAAAAGAAGTATCAGCACTGAAACGGATGGAATCCACGGTGCGAGCTGACGAATCAACCGCCTCCTTCGCTTGTTTGACCGATGCTCCCTTTCGCACATTCGCTGCCGTAACCATTCCTCGACGTGACGTTTCGACCAGCGATGCCGCAATTTTGCTCGTATGGCTAAGAACGCCACAAACAAGACCGCTGACGCGTAAAGCAACCCAACCTCCCCGGCAAGGCCAAGCCCTTCGGCGGCGAACGCGCAGAAGACAACGCCAAACATCAACAGAACCGAACTTAAAACGACCACAACGATCCATAGGGCGCGTCGGACTGAGGGTCTGCCGCCAAAAACAAGGGCTGAGAACATCCCAGCAGTACTCACGATCACGGGAAAAGCAGTGCCGCCATACCTGCCGTCAACAGGACAAAGAAAGAACAAGGATTCGAAGGTCAGGTATCCAGCTATCACGCCGACAACGGCCGCAATTTTCCTGTTCTGCCAATTCGTTGCCATGCTGCGCGTCCGCCCTCCGTTGGCGTAGACCCCGATCACCACACCAAGGTTCCACGATTCAGCAGTTTTCGTTGTACCCTAAAGATCAGTTCGCATGAGAATAGCCTTGCCCTACGAATCCGCTATAACCAGACTGCTTGCGCTCGGCCATGAACTGCATGGGACGCAGCATAAGTTTGAGCTTCAGCATGTGCGCACGCTGGTGCGCGAACTCGGTGATCCGCAGACGCGGTTCAAGAGCGTGCTGATCGCCGGAACCAACGGCAAGGGATCCACGGCGGCAACGCTGGCGTCCATCCTCAAGACCGCAGGCCATCGCACCGGGCTTTATACCTCGCCACACCTGGTCAGGGTGAACGAACGTATTCGCATTAACGGGGTGGAGATCTCGAACGACGACTTCGCCCGCGTGTACGAGCGAGTGGAAACGGCGGCGCAGACGCTGCTTGCATCAGGCCAGGTTCCATGGCACCCCAGCTTCTTCGAGATGCTGACGGCAATGGCGTTCCTGTACTTCGCCGAGGCCGGAGTCGAGGTCGCCGTGCTCGAGGTTGGAATGGGCGGGCGCCTTGACGCGACCAACATCGTGGAGCCATGCGTCTCGGTCATCGCGGATATTTCGCTCGACCACGAGAAGTTCCTGGGCAACACCATCACCGAGATCGCGCGCGAGAAGGCGGGCATCATCCGGCCGAACGGCATCGTGGTGACGCTTCCGCAGCATCCTGAGGCCAATGCGGTGATCGGCAACACCGTGCTGGAGCGCGGGGCGCGCGCGGTGAGCGCCGTGCAGTATGTGCCACCGGTGTCGCCTGGGGCGACTCTGGTTGCCGGTGCGGGCAAAAAGCGGGTCCCTCCACTCCGTCGGGATGACGGAGTTGTGGAAGGTTCGGCGCGGGCCGACTCCGGTCGGGATGACGGAGCTATTGATAGCGGGCGAATGGTGTACCAGCTCGACGTGATGGGTGAGCAGATCACGGTTGAATCCCCGCTGGTCGGCCGTCACCAGTTGCGCAACGTGGCGCTGGCGATCGCAGCCGCGGAGCAGCTAAACGAGAACTGCGGAGTGCGGATCGCACCGCGGGATATTGAGCGCGGCATCCGCGATACGAAATGGCCAGGCCGGTTTCAACTGATCCCGGCCACGGGTGGTAGGCCGGACATACTGCTCGATGTTGCGCACAATCCTGCGGGAGCATGGGCGCTCCGTTCAGCATTGAGTGAACGGTTCGAGGGGCGGCCGGTGACGCTGGTGTTCGGTATCATGCGGGACAAGGCTGTTGATGAAGTCGTGCAGATCCTGTTCCCGGTTGCCGAGCGGGTGATCGTAACGCAGGCGCAGAATCCGCGGTCGGCGCCGGCAGAGGAAATCCGCACCATCGGCGCACGCATCAGTAAAAATATCGTGGCAGCAGACAACGTGGCTGACGCGCTCGAGCGCGCTGTTTCCGGTGTGTCCGAAGCCGCAGAGAAGGATGTGGTCGTGGTGACCGGCTCCATTTACATTGTGGGAGAAGCACTCGGATACCTGGAGCGCCACTGAAGAGGAATGGCACCCGCTTACACATAGAATGGGACACGCTTACGAACGAACGCGATGTTGACGATGGTTCCTAACACGGAAGAAAAGAAGCAATCACGCTTCGCCGAGCGGTTGAGCTGGGCGCGATCTATCTTCGTCTTTGACCCGCTGATCTACCTCTACACGATCGTGCTGGGAACGTTTTCGCTCATTTCATCGCTGTTCGACCGCGAAGGGCGCGTGCAGCACTGGTTCGCGCGAGCCTGGTCGTGGCTGATCCTGAAGACCTCTATGTGCCCGATCGAAGTGCTGGGCGGCGAACGCCTGCTGAACGGCGGAGCGCACGTTTACGCCGTCAACCACATTTCTGCCTTCGATATTCCGACGCTCTACCTGAAGCTGCCCATTTTTCGCATCATGGCCAAGAAGGAGCTGTTCCGGTATCCGTTTCTCGGCTGGCATCTGCGCCGCTCGGGACAGCTGCCCATCGACCAGGAAAACACTGCTTCGTCCATACGCAGCCTCAAGCGCGCCATCGATACGCTGCGCGCGGGCATGCCTCTGGTGATTTTCCCGGAAGGCGGTCGCTCTGCCACCGGACAGATACAGTCGTTCATGACCGGGGCGTTCTACATCGCCATCAAGGCACACGTGGATATCGTGCCGCTCGCCCTCGTGGGCACCTACGAGATCCTGCCCATGAACACGTTCCACATTCGTCCCAGGCCCATCAAGCTGGTCGTAGGCGAACCGATTCCGACCGCCGAATATGGCCTGCGTGACATGGACGCGCTGACACGCCGCGTGCAGGCCGCCATCGAGGATCTGTATTACAAGTACGCCGAAGTGGGTGATCCGCGTAGAGCCGCAGCGAGCGGAAGGTGAACAGGCGCTGATTTGATTTTCGATTTTTGATTTTTGATTTTTGATTTCTGATTTCTGATTTCTGATTTCTGATTTCGATTCCTCGAATCTTTGCTCGGTCCTGTCGGGCAGGGCCTTTCAATCAAAAATCAGAAATCGAAAATTCAACAGAAAAAGTCTGTGCTCACCGATTGCTTCCCCGCTAGTCGCTACCCACTACCTGCTACCCACTACTCGGATACAATTCTGTCATGCAGCCTCGAATTGCCGTTCCACAGCCGCACTCCAACACTGAATATGCGCAGAAGGTGATGCCGTCCTATGTTCATGCCGTGGAGATGGCCGGGGGCGTGGCCGGCGAGATCCCGCTGGCGCTGACCAATGTGGAGATCATGCGGCTGCTGATGACCTGCGACGGCGTGCTGCTGCCGGGCAGCCGGGCCGATGTCAATCCTGAGAAGTACGGTCAGGCACGACAGCCCGAGACGCACGATGCCGATCCGCTGCGCGACAACGTTGATGAACTGCTGCTGCAAGACGCCTACAACATGCGCAAACCGATCCTGGCCATCTGCTTCGGCACGCAGATCTTGAACGTGTGGCGCACGGGCACGCTGTTGCAACACGTGAACACGGGCGTGCAGCATGCGGGTAATCCGAACCTTCGGCACGCGGCCAGGATAGAGCGGGGGTCGTGGCTCGAGGAGATACTAACGCAGGCGTCTCAGCAACCCACGCTTCGGTCGGGGAACGATGGGGCACAAGACTTTGTAGTCAACGTGAACACGAGTCATCACCAGGCCGTGGATACGCCCGGAGACGGTCTTCGCATCGTAGCTCGCTCGACGGAAGACGAGGTGGTCGAGGCGCTCGAGAGCACCGATCGCGACCACTTTGTGATCGCGCTGCAATGGCATCCCGAGCGGCTGGTGGATGATGCGGACCCGGCGGTGCGGGAGCAGTCCAGGGCGCTGTTTGCGGCACTGGTGGAGGCGGCGAGGCAGTGGCATCGGCATCCGCGCACGCCGGAGCAGGCGGATTTCGAGACGATCGAAAAGGGTGCACGAACAAGTAAGAAGTAAGGAAGCAAAAGGAAGAAGGCGGAGGGAGAGGCGAGCCGTGTTGTGTGCTGCCGGGTCTTTGACCCGGCATTCGTTTGTGCGCTAGATGGAGCGCTGCGTTTCGGTGACAC
>JAEZPW010000297.1 GCA_023441255.1 Acidobacteriota bacterium | reverse complement strand
GCAGAACAGATGCTGTGGACGCTTGAGCGGCAGATGGCTGCACGCGGACACCAAACCGTGACGGCGGCCTGTGAGGGTTCGTCAGTTGCCGGAGAGGTGTTCGCTACAGGCTCTGCGCCTGCTGAACCGGACGAGTTTGAAAGTCGTGCGGCGGAACACGAAGCGCGAACTGTTGAGTACGTCTGGCACGAACAGCGGGCAGGCAACGGCTTCGACCTCATTCACGACAAGAGCGGCCATTTTTGGAGGCATGCGTCCACTCTGCCGGTCCCCGTTTTGGCCACGCTTCACCTGCCACGACACTTCTACAAGGAAGAGTGGTTCGAGACCCCGAGAACAAACCTGATATTCAATTGCGTGTCACGCGCTCAGGAGAGGACGTTCGAGGATGTTTCCGGCGTGCTTGGGGTGGTTGAGAACGGCATCGACCTGCAGAGATTCACTCCGAAGTGGGAGAAGTGCGATTACATTCTTTGGATCGGGCGCATCTGCGAAGAAAAGGGCGTGCACTTAGCAGTCGACGTCGCGCAGAGCGCAGGCGTGCGATTGATACTGGCTGGGGACGTGTACCCGTTTTCCTATCACCAGAACTACTTCAAGCGAGAGGTACTACCGCGACTTGAGCAGGCCACCGTGGACGTTCGCTTTGTGCAGAGGCCCTCGTTCGAGGAGAAGGTGAGACTGCTGCAGAATGCACGAGCAGTCATTCAGCCCACCCTTGTGGATGAAACCAGTTCGCTGGTTGCGATGGAAGCAATGGCGTGCGGCACGCCGGTCGTGGCCTTCCGGCGCGGGGCATTGCCGGAAGTGATCGCGGACCGAGAGACCGGTCTTCTGGTCGATACGCCTGAAGAGATGGTCGAAGCACTGGGACAGCTACAGGGGATCAGCCCTGCGGCTTGCAGGCAACGGGCGGAGAACTTCTATTCGGCACAGCGCATGGCTGATGAATACGAGGCGCTCTACAGGCGGGTGCTGTCAGGGAAACCGCGCACCGAGGATTCAGCGCTCAGAGCTGCCTGAGACCACAGCGGCAGGAGAATCAGGCAAAGATAGTGGCAACGGCTTCAATCTGTTCGGTGATGTAGCCGTCCTCTGCGAATGGCGCCAGGGCAGCCGACATCTCGGCCTCGAACGCGCCCCGGCGTTCGCCTAAAGCTTCAGGTGAGGTTGTTGACATCGACAGTGCGCGGTAAACCAGGTCAGAAATGGTTACCTTTTCAGTAGCACTGGCCGTGATTCGGTCAATCCGGTGGAACCGAGACGGAGCGAACCACGCGCTGAAGTCGATACGATAGCGGGCCTCATCGTTCTGTGAAGAATACGCGTTGCGAACTGCTTTGTAGTGCTTGAGCCAAGCGTTGGAGGGAACATCAGCGACCGGAGCACCGCAGACCAACACGAAACCTCCGCTGGGCACGAGGCGTTCGAGTACCGGCAGCGAAGAATCCCTGTCAAGCCAATGCAGTGCGCGGCCGATGGTCGCGACCTGAAAGGTTCCGATGTTGCCGGGGAGGTCTTCGAGGCTGGATTGAAGGAGCGTGAGGTCCACTCCGGCATCCAGTGCAGCCTGCGTTGCGGCGGCGATCATGCCGGGCTCGGGATCTATACCGGTGCAGGAACCTACGTACGGAGCAAAGCCGAGGGCTAGGATTCCGGGGCCGCAGCCGATATCGACCAGGCGTTCGTTGCCGGAAAACAACAGGCGCGAGGCGACCTTCTCAAAGAATTGCGGCGGGTAGGGCTCGCGGTAGCGACCGTAGAACTCGACGGTGGATGCGAAACGGCCCACCCGCAGTGCTCCCTATTTCGTCGCCGCGGCAGTCGTTCTTGTCAGGCCCAATTCGGAAGCGACTTTTTCCAGTTTGGCGCGGGTGTCCTTCTTCATGGGGACGAGAGGCAGGCGATAGACTTCTTCGATCTTGCCCATCATCGCAAGAACCGCTTTCACAGGAAGCGGGTTGGACTCGATGAAATTTGCTTCCATCAGCGGCAGGTATTTGCGGTGAATACAGCGCGCTCTGGCCCAATCGTTGTCGAGCGCGGCGCGCGCCATGTCGGACATTTCGCGCGGGATCTCGTTTGACGCGACGGATATGATGCCCACACCGCCAAGCGAGATGATGGGAAGGGTCACGGCGTCATCGCCGGAGAAGACCAGGAACGATTCCGGAACCTGGTTGAAGACGTTTGTGATCTGTCCGAGGTTGCCGCTGGCTTCCTTGACGCCGACTATGTTCGGAATATCGGCCAGACGCGCGAGGGTTGCCGGTTCAATGTTAGCGCCGGTGCGGCCCGGAACGTTGTAGAGGATGATAGGTTTGTCGGTGGCTTCGGCAATGGCGCGGAAGTGCTGGTACTGGCCTTCCTGCGTGGGCTTGTTGTAGTAGGGTGACGCGGTCAGGATGACGTCAACGCCGTGAATCGCGGAGACCGTTCGGGTCTTCTCAACGGCATCACGCGTGGAGTTCGAGGTGGCTCCAGCCATGATCGGCACGCGTCCTGCGGCAGCTTCGATCGTGATCTCGATTACGCGGATCCATTCGTCGCGGTCGAGTGTCGGAGTCTCGCCGGTGGTCCCGCATGGGAGCAGGAAGTCAATGCCGGATTTGACCTGCCAGCTGACAAGCGAGCGCAGCGCCTTTTCGTCGATCGAACCGTCGTGCGTGAAAGGGGTTACAAGGGCAGTACCGCAGCCGCGTAGGTTCATAGGGTTCTTCGCTTTCCGTCTTGTGGTTCTAGTTATATGCGGAGGCGCAGTCGATTTGCAATGTGCAGGATTGTACTGCGATGGCTACTTGCCCATCTGCTGGAAAACATCCCTGAAGTCGTAAAAACCCTTCTTGCCGGCGAGCCACTCGGCCGCGAGTACTGCTCCGGTTGCGAAACCGCGTCGCGATTTGGCATCGTGGGTGAGCGTGATTGTATCGCCCGAAGACTCAAGGCGTAGTGTGTGGATGCCCACTACGTCGCCTTCCCGGATCGAGTTAATCTCAAGACGCTGTGCAGCGGCCTGCTCAATCACGTTGCGGATCATCACGGCCGTGCCGGAGGGCGCGTCTTTTTTCTGGACGTGATGTGTTTCGAAGATGCGGCCCTCGTACCCGTAGTTCAAAGCCGCGGCGGCCGCACGGGCAATCTCGAAGAACAGATTCACGCCCACTGAGAAGTTGGAGCCATAGATGAGCCCGATGCCGCTCCGCTCTACCAGTTCGCGGACAGCGGGAATCTGGTCGTACCAGCCCGTGGTACCGATCACCATGTTGCGTCGGGCACGGGCACAAGCTTGGATGTTGCCCAGGACGGCGATCGGGGCTGTGAAATCGATTACGACGGCTATGTCACGTAACTTCTCGGGAGTAAGCGCGGCGTAATCCGCGTTGTCAAACTCGTCCGCGGAAGTTACCTGGTGCCCACGTTCGGAGGCGACGTCGGCAACGAGCGACCCGGTTTTGCCTTTGCCGAGGACCAGCAGGTTCATTCAAACACCTCCGGGTCAACATCGGAGAAGAACGCCGCGTGCAGTCGGCGCACGGCTTCGGGCACATCATTCTCATCGATGACGAAGGTGATGTTTATCTCGGAAGCACCCTGAGAAATCATGCGCACATTGATGTCAGAAATAGCGGAAAAGATTTTTGCCGCAATGCCGGAGGTACCGCGGATGTTTTCGCCCACGAGGCAAACGATCGCTTTTCGGCCTTCATACTTGACGTCCGCGAGATGCTGGAGATCGGCGGCGATGGCCGGGATCGCTTCGTTCGAGTCGACGGTGAGGGAGATGCTGACCTCCGACGTTGATACAACGTCGACCGGGCACTTGTGACGGTCGAAGATGTCGAAGATCGATTTCAGGAAGCCATGAGCCATCAACATGCGGGCGGCAACGATGTCGATTACAGTAATGCGCTTCTTTGCGGCGACAGCCTTGAACACGCTGCGCGACTTCGGCGCGCGGGCCTGAATACGGGTGCCCTCGTTCTTCGGATTACGCGAGTTGAGGACGTACACAGGAATGTTCTTCTGGATGGCAGGAAGAAGCGTAGCCGGATGCAACACCTTGGCTCCGAAGTAGGCGAGTTCGGCGGCCTCCTCGAAGGTGATCACCTTGATGCGTCGCGCATCAGGACAGAGATTGGGATCGGTGGTCTTCATGCCGTCCACGTCGGTCCAGATCTCGATCTTGTCCGCATTAAGACCGGCACCGACAATGGCGGCGGAGAAGTCCGAGCCGCCACGGCCGATGGTGGTGGGAACGCCCTCGCGGGTTGCGCCGATAAAGCCGCCCATGACGGGGACTCGGCCGCCGTCGAGCAGGGGGCGCACTGAACGCTCAAGGCGATCATAGACGGCGTCCATCTGGGGTACGGCGCGAGTGTGCTGCGCGTCAGTGATCATTACCTGTCGCGCGTCGATCAGGGCGGAACTCAGACCGCGAGCGGCAAAAGCGGCCGTCACGACCTTGCTGTTGAGGCGCTCGCCGAACGAGAGAACGTTGTCATTGGTGCGAGGCGTGAGTTCGCCTACTGCCGAAATGCCGCGCAGGAGCTCGTCGAGAGCGTTGAACTCGGATTCAAGCTCGGCGTGAATGTCGGTGAACACGCCAGTGCCCAGGAGTTCGCCAGCAACGCTGTAATGGCGTTCACGCAGCTTGCGCGACAGATCGAGGGCGGCTTCGCGATCTCCGGCGCCGGCGGCCTTTGCCATCGCCACCAGGGTGTCGGTGACCTTGGACATGGCGCTGACTACGACGAACGGGCGCTGGTCGAGGCGCTCCCTGACAATGCAGGAAACGCGGTCAATAGCGCGGGCGTCCTCGACGGAGGTGCCGCCGAACTTCATTACGATCATTGCAAACAGGCCCTTTCGGCGAACACGCCCACTCTAGTCGAAATACCCCTGTGCCTTCAGGAGTTCAGCGTTCAGCAGAGCAGCTCCGGCGGCCCCGCGGATCGTATTGTGCGAGAGCACGGTGAACTTCCAATCCAGGACGCCGCACGGGCGCAGGCGGCCGACGCTGGTGGTCATGCCGGCGCCGCGGTCGACGTCGAACCGGGGCTGCGGGCGGTCGGGAGCGCTGTCATAGACGACGGGCTCGGACGGCGCGGTCGGCAGCTTGAGCTCCTGCGGTACTGATCGGAACTGTCTCCAGACCGAGATGATCTCTTCAGCGGTTGCCTTTTTCTTCAATAGGACGGACACCGACTCGGTGTGGCCGTCTTCTACGGCGACGCGGTTGCATTGGGCGCTGATTTTAAAATCGGCCAGGTGGACCTTGCCATCTGCGACGCTGCCCAGGAGCTTGCGCGTCTCCTCTTCCATCTTTTCTTCTTCTTTGGAGATGTAGGGGATGACGTTGCCGAGGATGTCGAGCGATGCCACGCCCGGATATCCGGCGCCGCTTACCGCCTGCATCGTGGTGACCATGACCTTCTCGAGACCGAAGTGACGTTGCAGGGGAGCGAGAGCAAGCACAAGCCCGATGGCGGAACAATTGGGGTTGGTGACTGCAAAGCCGCCGGAAGACTTACGCCACCTCTGGTTATGTACGAGGGCCAGATGGTCGGCATTCACCTCAGGGATAACCAGGGGGACGTCTTCCTCCATGCGGAGGGCGCTGGAGTTGGAAACCACGGCGCAGCCCGCGGAGGCAAAGCGCGGCTCCAGTTCAGAGGCGACCTTCGCATCGAGGGCGGCGAAAATGATCTTGGGGGCACCGTCCGGATCTGGATTCGACACGGTCATTCCGGCGACCTTCGCCGGAATGGTCGTACGAAGACGCCAGCGGGCGGCCTGCGCATAGGCGTGGCCCGCCGATCTTTCGGAGGCGGCCAGCCACGCCACCTCGAACCAGGGGTGATGCTCAAGAGCCTGAATAAAGCGCTGTCCGACAATGCCGGTGGCGCCAAGGATTCCAACAGGGAGTTTCTTCCAGTGCATGGTTTTCTGGATTCTAACAACGAGACTGCCTCTGCGCGAATCGCTTTTTTAAGACGCCTTGCGGAGGGCAGGGTATTCGTCCCGTTGCCGGTTTATAACGTAGGCATTGATG
>JAEZPW010000401.1 GCA_023441255.1 Acidobacteriota bacterium | reverse complement strand
CGTATTGGAGGGAAGCGATACGCCGCGATGCTGGCGACAGCCGCTGCAATCATGCAATGGGCCGCTGGCATCTCCGTCGTGGTGAATTTAAGCAGGCAGAGCCTTACTTGCGTGCTGCCATCGCTCGTCTTACGGAGAGGAACCCGAATCCTTACGACGGCGAACCGCACTACAACCTCGGCTTGACCTTGCTCTACCTCGGGCGAACTGCGGATGCCTACGAGGCGTTCTATAAATCGACCTGGAACGCAGCGTGGCGCGGCCCCGCATACCAGCGCCTTGCGGAAATAGACTGCACCCGGCTCGAGTGGGGTCGTGCGCTTGATCACATCGACCGATCGCTTCAGAGTGAACAGGGCAATTTGAACGCACGCAACCTGAAGACGATCGTCTTGCGGAAGTTGGGCCGAAACAGCGAAGCTGCAGCCCTGCTCGAAGAGACACGCCTGTTAGACCGTCTTGACATCTTCAGTCGGTTTCTTGCTACAGGAGAGGTGCCGGCAAATGGACAGCAGCGTCTAGATCTGACGTTCGACCTGCTGCGTTCGGGTCTGCTCGTTGACGCACTGAAAGTACTCTCGGCTCCATGCCCGGCCAGGAATGACGGCGCGGTCGCGTTGCTGGTGTATGCCAAGGCTCACGTGCTGCAGCGCCTGGGTGAATCCAAGGAGAGCTGCACTGCTTACGAGCAGGCGGCGCACGCCGATCCCGCATACGTATTCCCCAGCAGGCTCGAAGAGATGCTTCTGCTGGAAGAGGCGATCCGGGCAAACCCGAGGGATCCGCGCGCGCCCTACTACCTCGGAAATCTCCTCTATGACCGGCGGCGGCACGAGGAAGCAATCGCGCTATGGGAACGTGCGGCCGAGTTGGATCCCGGATTCCCCACAGCCTGGCGCAATCTTGGCTTCGCGTACTTCAACGTACGCCGCGACCCCGAGCGGGCGCTGAAGGCATTCGAGTGCGCACGAAACGCGGCACCGCAGGATGCTCGCATTCTTTATGAATACGATCAGTTGCTGAAGCGGACAGGCGAAAACCTGCAATCCCGTCTCGAAAGACTGGAACGTCATTCGGGTATGGTCGAAGAGAGAGATGACCTCTCCGTCGAAATGGCATCGCTTCTCAACAGCCTGGATCAGCCAAGTGCGGCGCTTGAGTTCCTGCTGTCGCGCCGTTTCCAGCCTTGGGAAGGCGGTGAAGGCCAGGTCCTTACCCAGTATGTACGCGCGCATGTGCTGCTCGCGCAAGGCGCCCTTCGCACCCGCGATGCCAAAACTGCGCTGAACCACCTCGATGCCGCGTGGAATCCACCGGCGAGTCTCAGTGAGACCAAGCACCTGCTGATGAACATGAGCATGATCGACTATTGGCTCGGCGTCGCTCACGCGGAAGCAGGCAACAGTAATCAGAGCGAAAAGCATTTCGAGCGCGCAGCCCGGACGCACGGCGACTTCCAGCAGATGCAGGTCAAGGAAGTTTCCGACATGACATTCTGGAGTGCCATGGCCCTGAAACAGCTCGGTCGTCATTCCGAGGCGGTCGCCCTGTTCGAAAACATCAGAGAGTACGCTCACAAACTTGAAAAAGAGACGCCGAAAATCGATTACTTCGCGACGTCGCTCCCCGCTATGCTGCTCTTTGAGGAAAACCTGCAAGAGCGACAGATCATTACCGCCCGTGTTCTCGAAGCACAGGCGTTGATCGGTCTTGACCACGAGCAAAAGAGGGCGGGCTTCAAGCTGCTCAGGAAAGTTCTCAAGCAAGATCAGAACCATATCGGTGCCATAGATCTACTCAGGTCGTTTGAGGGATAACCATGCAGGGAACTGTCATCGTCGACTCAGGGACAAATCGGTCAATGCCGGAAACGCGAACGATGTACGTGTGGCGCATCGCAGTAATTGCCGCGTTGGGTGGTCTCCTGTTCGGGTACGACTGGGTCGTCATTGGCGGTGCCCGGCAGTTTTACGAGATTTACTTCCGGTTGACGTCCTCAGCCCAGGTTGGCTGGGCGAACAGTTGTGCACTCTTGGGATGCCTGGTGGGTTCGCTGGCGGCGGGCTATCTGGCAGATAGATATGGTCGCAGGTTTGTGCTGATTGTTGCCGCTGTCCTGTTCGCAGTGTCATCTGCGTTGACGGGGTGGGCGCATTCGTTCCCCAGCTTCATCTTCTGGCGAATCATCGGCGGCATCGCCATCGGACTCGCTTCGAACGTTTCTCCTTTATATATAGCGGAAATCAGTCCAGCGGCGATCCGCGGACGACTAGTCAGCCTGAACCAGTTTGCGATTGTTGTGGGCATTCTTCTCGCTCAGATTGTGAACTGGCTTATTGCACGTCCCGTTCCCGCTGACATGGCACAGGAAGCGCTTTCGGGCACATGGAATGTGCAATACGGTTGGCGATGGATGTTTATCGCGGTTGTCGTGCCCGCAGTCGTGTTCACCGTCTCCTCGTTGTTCTTGCCCGAGAGCCCACGGTGGCTGGTAAGCCGCCGACGCAAGTCGGACGCTGAGAAAGTGCTCGATCGCATCGGCGGTGAAGCCTATTCGGCTGGCGAGATTGCAAATATTGAGAGCAGTCTGAAAGCCGAACTGAGCTCGGGTTCCTCCTGGGGAGATTTGCTGAAGGTCGGTGTCCGACGAGTGCTGCTGGTCGGCATCGCCTTGGCAGTCTTGCAGCAGTGGACAGGCATCAACATCCTGTTCAACTATGCTGCCGAGGTTTATCGCAGCGCAGGGTACGGCGCCAACGACATCTTCCTCAACATCGTCATAACCGGTTCCATCAACCTCGTGTTCACTGTCCTGGCGATGTTCCTTGTTGACTCGCTCGGCCGGCGGCGGCTCATGCTGATTGGCTGCTTTGGTGTCGCGGCGTCCCACATTCTGTGCTCGCTTGCATACCGCCAGGGTTGGCCCGGAGCGGCAGTCCTGGTCCTGACCTTGAGTGCAATTGCCTGTTACGCCGTCACGCTTGCACCTGTTACGTGGGTCCTTATCTCAGAAATTTTCCCCAACCGCGTCCGCTCGGTTGGAGTGTCGGCAGCAGTTAGCGCGTTATGGATCGCGTCCTTCCTGTTGACCTATACGTTTCCAGTCCTGAATCGGTCTCTCGGCACCGGGAACGTATTCCTTAGCTACGGCGTGATCTGCCTGGCTGGTGCCGTACTGGTTTTCTTTGGCGTTTCCGAGACGAAGGGCCGGACGCTGGAACAGATCGAGGCCACAGATGTTCGTCAGATGCATTGATATTCCGGTCCTTCGTTAACGTACACAGAATTTTGCGAGCTTTTGTTACATGACGCGGGGCAAGAGCCATTTCGGCTTGTCCAAAGCGCGTCCGTTTGGGTCCAAGAACTCCTCGAGAGGCGGCTTTATCATGCTGATTCGTTTATTCCGCAAATCCGTCCCGTTCGCAATCGCACTCGCGTGCACTGTGTTGGCCCAAGCCCAGGCCCCGACTGCGACACCTACCCTGACGTCACCGAATGGGCAATTGACGATGACGTTTTCCGTTCAGAATGCGCCAAATATCTCAGGAAGCGGCAAACTCGTCTACTCCGCGACGTTCAAGGGGAAGAAGATTATCGACGATTCGGCTCTGGGGTTGGAACTTGAAGGACAGGCTTCACTCGGTTTCAACGTCACCATAGCCGAGAGCACGCCCGGATCTGGAGTTGACGACTACACGCTGGCAAACACAAAGGTCAGCAAAGTCCATGAGGCCTACAACAGCCTGAGTGTTCGTGTGGTCGAGGGCGCGGCCCAACGGTCCTCCCGCACGATGATCGTCGAGGCCCGCGCTTACAACGATGGCCTGGCATTCCGCTACGTGCTGCCGGCACAGCCCGGCATCCGCGATCTGCACCTGCGTGCGGAAGAAACAGAATTTCGCCTCAGCACCGACGCGACGGTTTGGGCACTCGCCCTTCCCAATTATCGGAGCAGCTATGAGAGCGAATACGTTCGCCTCAGCGCATCGTCACTCAGCAACCAGGGAGGCGTCCCCAGCAAGTTCCTCATCGGCCTTCCCATGTTGATCCAGCAGCCGGGGTTGGGGTGGATGTCGCTGATGGAGGCTGATCTGGAAGGGAACAGCTCCATGTACGTGACGAACCCAAGCGGCAGCTGGGCCGGCCACTACTTCGTCGCGAAGCTTGCCCCTCGCTGGGATACCCCGGAATACGCCGCAGTTGGCACCTTACCGCACCACTCAGCCTGGCGTGTGCTCGGCGTTGCCGATGATCCCGGACGCCTGATCGAATCAGACCTGCTGACCAATCTCAATCCCCCGAGCCGCGTTCAAGATACTAGCTGGATAAAGCCCGGTAAGGCTTCATGGAACTGGTGGGTCAATGACGTCGACAAGAACGGCAAGCCCGCTTACACCACCGAGAACATGAAGTACTACGTGGACTTCGCAGCGGAGTCAGGCTTCCCCTACATGTTGCTGGACGCGGGTTGGTCCAAGAGTGACATAACGCAACTCAACGGACGCGTTGACGTACCGGAACTCGTGCGCTACGCGGCGGCAAAAAATGTAAAGATCTGGATCTGGCTCTACGCAGATGCCGCCATGAAGCAGATGAAGGAAGCCTTCCCTGTGTACGAAAAGTGGGGCGTCGCGGGAGTGAAGATTGACTTCGTAAACCGCGACGATCAGGAAGCAATCCAGTTCTACTATGATGTCGCGCACTATGCCGCACAGCATCATCTGATGGTCGACTTCCACGGCACACGTACACCATGGGGACTGATCCGCACCTATCCGAACGTCCTGACGTATGAAGCGGTGCTCGGTCTAGAAAACAACAAGGTAGGACGCCGCGATAGCCCGGTGGACCGCTCGGTCTTTGCGTTCACGCGCCTGCTTGCCGGGGGCATGGACTACACGCCTGGAGCATTCAATAACGCGACCGAAGACGGCTTCGTAGCACAGAACACAAACCCGATGGCGATGGGAACACGCGCACAACAATTGGCGCTGTATGTGATCTACGAGTCCAGTTTCGTCATGGTGTCCGACAGTCCGCAAGCCTATGCCGGACAACCCGCGTTCCAGTTCATCAAGGACGTACCAACCTCCTGGGATTCGACCCGGGTGCTCAACGGTCAACCCGGCGAGTTTGTCACCATCGCGCGCAGTCACGGCGATGAGTGGTACGTCGGAAGCATGACGAACTGGACCCCACGCACGTTGAAGGTTCCGCTCAGTTTTCTGGGCGCCGGTTCCTACACGGCGGAGATCTACGAAGATGCGCCCGACGCAGCTGCGGAACCGAAGCATGTAAACATCCGCAAGCAAGCCGTAACGCGTGCCGATACGCTCACGATCCAGCTTGCTCCGGGTGGCGGGTGCGCGATCCGGTTTGTACCACGCAAGGGGCGTTAGTTAGTTCGCGTCAGGTGACTTTCGCCTGCGCGCGTTGGATGATGAATTATCAGAGTCTCCCCCAACTTTATTGCGGGACGGAACACTTCCCTGATCAGTAGGTTCGTCCCGCAATAGAGCCTAACGTTTTCGCTGCGATCGTCAGGAGCACTTATGAACACGACTTTGTATGCCGCAGGCGCTCGAAGGCCTTTCTTAAGCGTGGTCCTAACCATCGGATGCATGTTCCTGATCTGCTCCGTTTTCGGACTAGCCGCGTTTGCGCAATCCCCACAGGCGGCAATCCAGTTAGATCCCACCGCCCGCGTTTTTCGAATGGACGCGGCGGGTACGACCTACGTGCTCGGCATCAATGAGCGGGATCAGATCCAGAGCCTGTATTGGGGCAAGAGACTGTCAGCGCAGGATCGTTTTCCCGCAGCCAAGTCATTGCCCGGCTACGCGTCATTTGATCTGCCGGTGAACACCACACCACAGGACTTTGTCGGCTGGGGTGGCGGTCTGTTCGTTGAACCGGACCTGAAGATCACGTTCCCGGATGGTAACCGCGATCTCGTCCTCAAGTATGTGTCGAACAAAATCGACCAGAACCGGGTCAACATCGTCATGAAGGACATCTCGCGCGAGGTGTACGTGACGCTCCAGTACCAGATTGATCCTGGAACTGGCATCGTGTGCCGCTCGGCCGAGATCGAAAACCGCACCGGCGCGCCGTTCACGATCGAACAGGTTGCGGCCGGGACGTGGAATTTGCCTCGTGGCACCGACTACCGCCTGCGCTACTTCACCGGCCGCTGGGGATCGGAATTTACATTACAGGAACAGCCGATTCGCGGAGGGAAGATCACGCTTGAAAGCCGGCGGGGTTCGACCGGTTCGCAAAACAATCCCTGGTTCGCCATCGATCGCGAGATCACTAAAGACCAGGAAGAGGGAAGCGTATGGTTCGGCGCGCTGGCCTGGAGCGGATCGTGGCAGATCACGGTCGAACAGGACATGATCCAGCAGGTACGCGTCACCGGGGGACTGAATGCCTTCGATTTCGCCTACCGCCTGAAGAATGGCGAGCGCTTCCAGACTCCCTACTTCTACGGCGGCTATTCCAGCTCCGGAATCGGTGGTGCATCCCGATTGCTGCACCGGTTCGAAGTGGATTCGATACTCCCCAATGCTCCCAAACCGAGGCTGCGTCCCGTCCTTTACAACTCCTGGGAAGCTACCAAGTTCGACGTTGACGAAGCCGGCCAGATGGCGCTGGCAGAGAAGGCCGCGAGTTTCGGTGTCGAGCGCTTTGTGATGGACGACGGCTGGTTCGGACAGCGGAAGGATGATCGCGCGGGCTTGGGCGACTGGTACGTCAATCCGCAGAAGTTTCCGCGCGGACTGAAGCCACTGATCGACAAGGTGCACTCGCTCGGCATGGATTTCGGCTTGTGGGTCGAACCGGAGATGGTTAACCCGAACAGCGACCTGTATCGCAAGCATCCCGACTGGGTGCTCAACTTCCCCGGAAGGCCTCAGACCCAGGGCAGGAATCAACTTGTACTCAACCTCGCCCGCCCAGACGTTCGCGCTTACGTGTTCAGCGTTTTGGACAAGCTTCTAACTGAGAACGACATCGCCTTCCTCAAGTGGGATTACAACCGGAACTGGTCTGAGCCGGGATGGCCCGCTGTGCCCGTTGAAGAGCAGAAGAATGTCTACGTTGATTTCACGCGCAACTTCTACGGAATTCTTGCAGACCTGCGTAAGAAACATCCGAAGGTGGAAATTGAGTCTTGCTCCGGCGGCGGCAGCCGCATTGATCTGGGCGTCCTGCAGTATGCCGATCAGGTGTGGCCGTCTGACAATACAGATCCACTGGACCGATTAACCATTCAGAACGGGTTCACCTATGCGTACACGCCGGGAATCATGATGGCCTGGGTGACCGATTCTCCTACGTGGATGAACAATCGCAACGTTTCCTTGAGCTATCGGTTCCTCAGTTCCATGCAGGGCTCCATAGGAATCGGCGCAAATCTCAATGAGTGGAAGCCGGACGATTTCGCGACGGCAAAGCGACTGGTTTCACAGTACAAGCTGATTCGCGACACCGTGCAACGCGGGGCCCTGTATCGCCTCATCACTCCCGAGAACAACAGCAAGCACTCCGTAACCCAGTCCGTGTCGCGCGACGGAAAGCAGGTCGTCACATTCGCGTTCCTTCATTCCAGCAGCGAGGGATATCCGTTCCCCACCGTCAGGTTGAAGGGTCTCGACGAGAACGCCATGTACAAGGTGTCGACGATCGAAGGCAAGCTGGGTCGCGGAACTCCGTCGGTAGCGAGCGGTGCTTACTGGATGAATCACGGAGTAGACGTTGAACTGCGTGGTGACTTCCAGGCAGCTGCTTTCATTCTGGATAAAGTGAACTCGGCACAGTAAGCCCAGTCGTCTTCAACAAAACACAGCATTTGCCCGGAGGCGCTGGGTCTCTATCCCGGAGACAAAGCGCCTCCAGGTGCAAGCAGGCTATAAACAGAGGTAGGAAATGTTCGCTCGTCTACTTATCGTCGTTATTGGTTTGACCAGTCTTGTCTTTTCTCAAAATCATCCCGCTCCTACGCCGTCGAAAGTGCCTGACCTGCTTCTCGGAGCAGCATGGTATCCGGAGCAGTGGCCCGAGTCTCGCTGGGAAAAAGATATTGAACTGATGGAGAAAGCGAACATGCGCATGGTGCGCGTCGGCGAGTTTGCATGGAGCAGCATGGAGCCGGAGGAAGGTCGCTACGAGCTCGACTGGCTGGAGCGCGCAGTCAATCTCGCAGGGAAGCACGGCATCTTTGTCGTGATGGGCACTCCCAGCTCGGTGCCTCCTGCATGGCTGACTGAAAAATACCCTGAAACCGTTCGAATAGCCGAAAACGGGCGTCCTGAACAACAAGGGTTCCGGCACCAGTACGATTTCGCAAGTCCCAAGTACCGTGAATTCACGCGCAAGATCGCCGAACAGCTGGCGAAACGCTTCGGCCACAATCCATACGTCATCGCGTGGCAAATTGATAATGAAATCGCCTGGCCGTCGCACAGTCCGGAGACGCGTACCAGGTTTCAGAAATGGCTGCAAAATAAGTACGGAACTCTCGACAACCTCAATCGTCGTTGGACCACTGCATACAACAGCCAGACCTACTTCGAGTGGACCCAAATCCCGCTCAGGACAAGCTTCGGGACACATCCCGCATTGTTGCTTAACCTGAAGCAGTTCATCGGCGACACGTACAGGAGCTACCTGAAGGATCAGATCGACGTTATCCGCAAGTACGCCGATCCCAGGCAGAAAATCACGACGAACACCATGGGATGGTTCGACAACTTCGACCACTACGTGGTGAGCCAGGACCTCGACTTTTCCGCATGGGATGACCCGATCGGCCAAATGCCTTTCGATCCGATCAACAATGGCGCCGCCAACGACCTGACCCGCGGCTTCAAGCGGAAGAATTTCTGGGTGATGGAAACAACGGCTGGAACGACAGGCTGGAACGCAGTCAATACCTTGCTCGACAAAGGTTTGATGCGGGCTGTCATGTGGCACGATATCGGTCACGGCGCCGATGCAATTGCTTACTGGCAATGGCGTGATGCGCTCAACGGGTGGGAACAGAATCATGGAGCGATCGTCGACGTGGACGGCCTTCCCGAACCGCTCTATGGCGAGATGGCCCAGGTCGGTGCCGAGTTCGAGAAAGCAGGTCCCGCACTCGCTGGAACCTCGGTGAAGTCTGAGGTGGCAGTACTCCACTCCTACGAGAGCCGATGGGACATAAATTGGCAGAGGCTGCACAAGAACTACGATCCTATTGAGCTGCTGATCAGCTACTACAAACCTCTGCGCCAGCTGCGGCGTTCGGTAGACATAGTTTCGCCGACGGCGGACCTCTCCCAGTACAAGCTCGTCATTGCGCCCGGACTCGCTGTGCTCACCGACGCAGCCGCGAAGAATCTTGCTCGCTACGTCGAACAGGGCGGCAATCTCGTGCTGGGCCAGCGATCTGGCATGAAAGATGACGACAACTCAAGATGGCCGCAGGCGCAACCCGGCCCGCTCGCAGCCATGTTAGGCGGAGGTGTGGAACAGTATTTTGCTCTGCTCAACCCGGTCCCGGTATCGGGCGAATGGGGAACATCGGAGTCTAAGCTCTACGCCGAACAGCTGTACGTGAAGTCTCCCGATACAAAGGTCCTCATGCGGTATGGAAAGAGCAACGGCTGGTTGGACGCCGCTCCAGCCGTCATCACAAGGAAAGTTGGACGGGGGAGCATCACGTACGTCGGAGTCTGGATGAATGATGACGCGATGAAGACAGCAGTGGAGCGCATGCTGACCAGTGCTGGCGTGGCTGCAGATTTTCCTGAAGTTCCCGCTGGAGTGGAAGTCTATCGTCGAGTGGCAGCTGACAAGGAAATTTTCATCGTGGAGAACTTTTCCGCCGCGCAACAGAAGATTCAGCTCCCCAAGTCCATGGAGAATGTTCTCGAAGGCGGCAAGGTAAGCTCAGTTACTCTCCCGGTTTATGGTGTGGCCGTACTGCAGGCTTCGCGATGATGCAACTTATGAACCGATTCAATTCCATTGATACTCGCGGCGGAACTGTCACGATGCGGATTCCGCCTCGCTCTCATCACTGCTGTTGGATATCTGGCTCGAAAAAAGAGTCAGGTTACTGCGAAAAATAACGTGCGGAGCAAGGTGGACGACGCTGTGTGGCTTTCGCTCCTGTAAGAGATGTGCAACCAGGTTCTCGAAGGCCAACTTGCCTTGCGTGTAGGGACGCTGGTGCAGCGTGGCGAGAACCTTTCCGCTTTCAATGAGAGGTACAAGGGACCTGAATAGATCGGTAGTGACTACCTGGACCTCGCCGAGCAGGCGAAGTTCTGCAAGCGCCTTCAAGACCGGCATGCTGTTCGCTGTGCTCAGATAAAGCCCTTCCGGTCGGCCCTTGCTCTGCATGAGTGTGAGCGCCTGCCTGTATGCCTCCTTGGGTTGGTCGTGAGTCTCAAGAACAGGTAACAGGGTCAGATGTGGTGCCTGTAATGCGAGAGTTGCGGCAAAGCCGCGCAGTTTCTCGGCGTGATCGAGCGTTGAAAGCTCTCCGGTGAAGATCGCAACACTTGCCTTGCGACTTAGCTTGTGGGAGAGCAGTTCGGCCGCGATCGCCCCACTGACATATGCATGCGCGGCAACAAGGCCAACACGCTCAGTGTTGGGGGCATCACTGCCAACGCACATCATGGCCGTGCCGGCGCGCGACAGTTTGTGGATGATCCAGTCAAACTTGTGAGCATTACTCGGCACAAAAATGATGCCATCATAGTGCTTCTGCAGTGCCGCCTCGAAAGTCTTCACTTCTCCCACACCTAATCGCGGATAGTCATGGAATTCGAGGTCGACTCGCATTCCAACTGTCGCCGCAGCGGCGGCCTGTATACCGGCGCGGATAGGGTCGAAGAAATGAGAGATGTGTTTCGGCAAGATAGCCGCAATGGACAGCTTTCGGTTCAGCTTGAGTGCCTGCGCGGCGAGATTCGGGTGGTACCCGAGTTGTTGCGCCATCTGCAGGACGCGGGATTTGGTCCGATCGCTGACGCCGGGGCGGCCATGAAGCGCACGATCAACAGTGCCGATCGAGACATTGAGGGCTTTAGCAATGTCCTTGATTCCAGCCGAATTTTCTTTATGCTGCATGGTTTTGCGTTGAGACGAGGGTACCTGCACCTGCCGTACTGGTCAATGGCACGCGCCGTTTTCGGCTCTGATTGATACCTGATTACGCGCTCGGCTTCATCGAAAAAGGCTTCACATCTCTCACGATATCGTCGTCAGAGCATCCGGGACTGTAACGTGCCCCGAAGCGCAGGCGCGGTGCTGCCCGTTTAGGCGTTCTTGAGATTGGCCGCGTATGCGCGCAGGAAGTTGTCACCTAGGATCTTTCGTACGTCAGAATCGGAAAAACCGCGGTTGATCAGCACTTCCGTAAGCAGCGGCAGCTGGGATACGCTCTCCAGCCCTGCTGTGAATGCCATTGGAGGCAAGTTGTGCTTTCGTGCCCACTCGGTCAGTTCATCCATGTAGTAGTCGGCATAGTCAGGGCCGATGCCTATATGTTCAACCCCGACCTGGTTGGCCATGTAGATGATGTGATCAACCAAACGGTCTGGCGTCGCTTTCGGCGAGTCGGAATCGACAAAACGACTAAGAAAATTCATGCCGATCACGCCGGATCGCGCCGCGATCTCTTTTATCTGCTGGTCTGTCAGGTTCCGAGGATGGTCGCATAGACTGCGCGCGTTGGAATGCGAAGCGATCGGAGTGCCTGAATAAAGCTCCAGGGCGTCATAGAACGTCCGCTCATTGGAGTGGGAGAGGTCGAGGACCATGTGCAGCCTGTTGATCTCCTGAAGGAGTTCCCGACCCAGTCTGCTTAACCCTCCTTGAGGCGGTTCTGCGCAGCCATCTGCGAAGCAGTTACGCTCGTTGTGCGTCAGCATCAACGACCGCACCCCCAAGCGGTAGTACGTGCGAAGCAAGGAGACATCGGTCGTTAGTGGCGCCGTTCCTTCAAGTGCGAAGAGGATTCCAATTCGTTCAGAGCGATCAAGCCCGGCCAGGTCTGTCGCTGTTTCGATGAGTATGACGTCGTCGCCGCACGTTTTGAGCTGCTCGTGAGCGCAGTCGAGAATGGCCAGGGTCACCAAGGGCGAGCGTAAGTCCATTTCTCCGATCTGAAAGTCTCCCCCGACCGTGACCGTCTCCAAACGCACGCCTGCCGACCTTAACTTCGGCAGATGCTCGGTCTTGAACACGTCAGAGTTGCCCCGTTTCTGGGCCATCAACATATACACCGGGTAGTCTGAGTGCGCATCGACGACCAGACTGCTTTGGTGCAGAGTTCTCGCTGTTGAACTCACATCCATCCCGCGCTCCACGGTTTCATCCCGTCAGTGTTTTACAGCAGTGAACTCCAGGTTACGGATTCGGTCAGCGGACACCAAAGCCTTCATCGCATGTGCTGGCTCATCGACGAATTTCACCCTTATGCTGTCGGTGATGAATGTGTCGTCGCTCACCGGTATGAGCGCTTCTGGAGGAGTGAGACCGCGTTTGTTCGCGACAGTGAGTTGCCCGCCCGCCAAGGCGACCGTCCATGTCGCATTCAGCTCCGGGCTGTAATACTCACCCACGAAATGGCTGAGATCTCTGGGTTGCTCCACCTTCACGCGTGAGTATTCGATCGGCTTTCCGATGGCCTCGAAGGTGAGCTTCATGTTTCCATCGGGCGAGAAGGAGATGTTATTGCGGCCGGCGAAGTTGAAAGATGTGTCCGATTCCGGAACGAGTTCCAGACCCCCGGCCAGCGCGAGTAGCAGTTTGCCGTCCTTGAAATCGAGGCGCCGATATTCGCCCGTTGCGCTGCGATAAACGCCAGCTCGTCCCTGCAAAACTTCGCTGCTGAGCTTCGGAGTTTTGCTCTCTACAGCGGCTTCCGGTTCAAGCACGTTTGCGAGCACGATGTCGGCCACTTGATGAGCCAGGCGCGTCGGCCGGCTTTCGGCCTGATTACACAGCACCGCGATCGATGTGTGCTGCTGAGGAAAGCGCATGAGTTCCGCGCGATAACCAGCCCACGCTCCGCCATGACTAACAACGGGGGCTCCGCGGTACTTGGACATGAACAATCCGAAGCCATACCCGTGTTCTTCACCGTTGTTCAGTTTGCCGGGAGTTCGCATGCTCTCCACAATCTCTTTGCCACCAAGTTTGCCGGTGAAGAAATTCCCGTCCCAGCGCAGCAGGTCTTCCACGCTTGTCTGAACTGAACCATCCCCGGCCTGCTCGAAATTCGACATCTCGACAACGAACTCTTTGCGCTCGCCGTTGTAGGAGTAGCCGGTCGCACGGTTCGGGATCACGAATCCGTGATAGTCGAAAATCTGCGTGTGAGTCATTCCGAGCGGGGTGAAGATGTTCTTCTGCGAGAAGTCGCGGATGCTTTCTCCCGCTACGCGCTTCACCACCTGTGAGAGCAGGAAAAAACCGGAGTTGCTGTAATCCCACTCTTCGCCCGGAGGAAAGTTCGTCCCTTTCTGTCGCGCAAGTATATCCAGCGCGTCTTTGTCGGTCGTCAAATCCTGCTCGGCGAATCCGGCCAGATCAAAGAGAGCTGTGTAGTCGCGCAGTCCGCTGGTGTGCGTCAGGAGATGACGAAGTGTGATCGTCTTGCCATAGTCCGGCAGTTCGGGGATGTACTTTCTCACGTCATCATCGATCGACAACTTGCCCTGTTTCTGCAGGAGAAGAATTGCGAACGCCGTGAACTGTTTCGAGGTTGAGCCGATGTCAAAAACGGTCTGGGGCGTATTCGGCACCCGATGCTCAAGGTTCGCGAACCCATATCCGTGCTCATACGCGATCTGGCCATCGCGGTATACGGCCATGGCACATCCTGGCGACTCTGGCTTGGTGAACTGCGCGAATACGGCGTCGATCTTAGCGCGATCCGATGCAGAGATAGCGGCAGAAGCCTGCTTATCAGCAGCAATCAGAGATGAGGCAAAGAAGAGCAATACGCACAGGACAGCAACCATTCGAGATCGCATCATGGGAGAATTCTCCTAAACGACTCTTCTCAGCTCCGCAAGCAACCGATCGATCTGCTCCGGCGTGTGGGATGAGAATACAACAATGCGCAGAACGCCTTCGGCGCCTGCTCCAACATAGTGCACCCTCTGAATGCAGACGCCGCGATCCATCAAGGCCCGGTGAACGCGATCCATTTCCGTCCCGGACTTCAAGGTCCATGCCGCAACCGGCATCGGCGACTCGAAGAAGGGGATTCCCAATTTGCGCAATCCTGTCTTCAGCCGCGCTGCATTGCTCAACAAGGCGGCGCGCATCTCTGGGTGCTGCGTCAGCAATTCCATGCTCGCCAGCGCGGATGCCGCGGCAGGTGAGCACGGAGAAGTCGCGCCATTCATGACATGACCGGATCGGATCGACTCCACGAATTCTCTCTTGCCGGGTATCACCCCACCATGCGAGCCGAAGGCCTTGCTGAACGTCCCTGCAAAGAAAACGCGGTCCGACTTTATGCCGAGGTGTTCGCAAGTGCCGCGCCCATTTGCGCCGAGAACGCCGACCCCGTGAGAGTCGTCGAGCCAGATGGTCGCGTCATATGGCGCCGAGGCTGCGACGTAGGCCGCAACCGGTGCAACTTCGGCCATCAGCGGGAAGATGGCGTCAGATGCAATCAGGGGCTTTTGGCCCGCCTTGAGGTGCGCGGCTAGCTTGCTGCGAAGGTCGTCGGCGTTGGCGTGGGCGAACTTGATGACTGGAACTTCGAGCACCGGAGCGAAATCGACAATGCTGTAGTGCGAGCCCTCGTCAACGAATACAGCGTCGAACTTCGTTCCCATGGCCAGGCCCTGTATGCCAGCAAGGTTGCAGAGATAACCGGATGCAATATAAGCGGCGTCTTCGGTGCCAAAGTAGTCCGCCGCTTGCTTTTCCACGGCCGCGTAGAGCGGTGTATTCCCAAATACGCTGCGGCTGGTTGCGGAGTGCATGCCGTACTTCATCAGGGCTTCAGAAGCCGCCTTCATCAACGCGGGATGGTTCTGCAGCGTGTAGTACCCCGTGCCGCCGAAATAGATATACGACTTCCCATCAATAACGGTTTCTGTGCTGGGTGCACTCTGCATCAGGTACCCGGACCGGACTTGTGCAAACAGGTTACGCGGTCCCCATGCGACGGCCGCGATTGCCGACGTCATCTGCGCGAAGAAATTCCTTCGGTTTGGCATGCGACCTCCTGGGCAACTGGCTACTCCGGATTCGGCGCTGCGACCCCGGCGGGAGCCAAGGTGAGATTTCTGTCTGGGCCGACGCAACTCAGAAGGGAACTCGTGCACGGCAGATATTTCGCCGCGCACGAGCACGGTTGCTAAGTAGCCTTGAGTTTGTTGACGAAGCCAGGATCCATCTCGGTGCCCAACCCGGGAGCCTGCGGCACCGTGATTACCCCGTCCTTGATCACTATGCCGCCGACCACCGGGTCGAAGCTGTGCACGAGGAATGCATCCAGGTCGGCGTATTCAATGTTTTTCTGCGATGCGACCACGTGCGCCGCCGCCGTCAGGCCGAGACGCGTCTCGGTCATGCACCCGAGCATGCATTTGATGTTCGCGGCCGCTGCTATCTCCGCGATGCGTGCCGCCTGCAACATACCGCCCGACTTCATCAGCTTGATGTTGATCATATCTACCGCATCGCGGCGCACCGCCTCGACGGCATCCTGCGGTGTGTGCACTGACTCATCGGCCATGATGGGAATTTTGCTGTGTTGGCGGACGTATTTCAGTCCGTCCCAGTCCCAGTAAACAACAGGCTGTTCGCATTCCTGGATGTTGTATTTTTCGAGTCCCTGGAGTCCCCGTACCGCGTCCGCCGGAGTCCAGCCCTGGTTCGCGTCGATGCGAAGCTCTATGTTGTCACCGACCGCCTGACGAATGGCTCGCAGCCTCTCGACGTCTTTCTCAGGCGATTCGCCGACCTTCACTTTGATCGTCTTGAAGCCCGCGCGGACCACGTTCTGTGCAGCCTCTACCATCTTTTCAGGAGTGTCGATGAAGATGGTCTGGTCGGTTTCGAACGAGTCGCGATAGCTGCCCATAAGGCAGCAGATCGGTCTTCCTGCAACCTTCCCGCAGATGTCCCAGAGCGCCATCTCGAAAGCGGCCTTGATGCTCGGATTGTGCGGGGCGAAGGCGTCCATGTCCGCCACAATGCGTGCCAGGCTGAACGGATCGCGACCTCGAAGGGTATCGGTGAGCTCCTTGCCCATCACCACGGTGGTTTTTTGTGTATCGCCTGTTACGGGCGGGAACGGCGATGCCTCGCCCCAGCCCACCACACCTTCCTCCGTGCGAAGCCGTACAAGCACGTTCTCCGTGACGGAAGTAGATCCGAGGGCGATGTGGATGACCGTCTTCTGCGGCAGGTTATACGGATAGACCTCCACGTCGCGTATGCGAACGGCCTTCAGGGGAACCTTGGCCTTTTCCTGTGCCGCGAGCAGACGTTCCGAACCGCGCAGGAAGGTGCCTGCGAATGCCGCACCTCCGAGGGTTTTCAGAAATCCCTTTCGTGTCATTGCCATTGTGATCTCTCCTTGCGCGAGGCATCGTTGTGCCGTCGAGCACGACTGGAACCGAAGCCCACTGGTTCGGACATGAGGTCAATACCGCATCGTCCAATTCAAAACGTTCCAGGTGAAAACGAACCACACGAATCCAATACACGCCAGGGCGATGACGGTGTCGGCGATTCTGGTCCACAACCAGGTACCACGCGTCCTCCAGGCGACGATCATGTTGCAGAGAGCGATGAATGTGCCGATCACTCCCAGCCAGCCGATAATCTGGATCAAGTGCAGCACGTAGTTGTACCGGGGGCTGAAAAGGCCGATGTCTTTCAGGCCGAAGTAGAAGAAAGCGACGAATGCGAGGACAAACGCGATATTCACCACGCATGCCACCCGCACCAACAAACGAAGCAAGCGCTTCGGTGCGGCAACGTCGAGTTTACGGCCGTAGTGCCAGCGGATCAGGGCACTGATGGGCCAAATGAATAGCGTCAGACCGAAGATGGCCAGGCTGAACACAAGCAGGGGAACTTGCAGAGCACTGCTCTCGTACCACGCCGCTTTGTGGTAGACCATGAATGGGAAATCAATCGCCATCAGCATACCGCCATCGTCGCGCTTGAACGCGAGCCGATCCTGGCCGCCAATCTCCTTGAACATCAGCGGGCCGATTTCCCTGAACTTCTTCGGCTGCCCATTAAGGTCCTTGATGGCGTCGACGCTGATGGTCCCATCAGCATTCGCAAACACCTTGGCTTGTCCAATAGCCGTGAGCAATCTCATGAAGCTGGTCTCATGCCGACGGCTCACGATGTAGCGGCCCGCCAGCATACGGGCGTCCTGTGCCGCGGTAGCAACTGCCGGTGGCGTGGATTCGTCCACCGGGAAGTACCGATCCAGAAAGCCCTCCCAAACGGCATTCCGAGGACTGATCTCTCCTTTGCCCGCACTGTTATAGGAAATGAAGAAACCGGTAGCGGCGTCGGGGATCAAGTGCAAGTCGCTGTGGAAGTACTCCGTGTCGCCCGCGTGCCCAATGATCCTGTGGCCGTTGCGCGTCTCCTCGTAGAACCCGAGCGCCATGGCATTCATTCCGGGAACGCTGGTGAACTGGCTCGAATGCATCAGCCGGGCAGTCTCAGGACGCAGTATTCGTACACCGTCCAACTCGCCATCCTGCAGATGAGCGATCATGAAGCGCGCCATGTCGGTCGCTGACGATGAGGAACTGCCCGCCGGCGCCGCTTCTACGAACTCGAACTCCTTTGCGGGTTGTGAGGCCACCTCGTACCCCTTTGACATGAGAGGCTTGAGGCCGTCCGGCAAAGGCTGCCGGAAGGTCGTGTGACTCATGCTCAGCGGCTTGAGGATATGGTTGTCGACGTAATCGAAGAACGGCTCGCCTGACACCCGCTGCACCATGTATCCGGCCAGGGCCGTTGCATAGTTGCAGTAGGCAGGCGTCGTGCCTGGCGCATAGATGCGCACTGGAAGGTGAGCCTTCAAGTAGACATTGAGGGGCGACAGGCTCTTTTCGTTCCCCACAAAAAGCTCCTGTATGGTCTCCTCAAAACCCGGCGTGTGGGTCATGATGTTGCGCAGCGTGATCGGCTTGCCGTCCATGGGCGGAATCTTGAAGTCGATGTAGTCGTTTACGTCGCGATCAAGATCGAGCTTGCCCTGTTCGACCTGCTGCATCACCGCTGTCCACGTAAACAACTTGGAGACGGAGCCCGGCCGAAACAGTGTGGTCTCCGCGGAAACAGGTGCTTTCTTTGCGACGTCGGCGTAGCCATATCCGCGAGCAAAAAGCAGCTTGCCGTCCTTCACCACTGCCACGGTGGCGCCCGCAATGTCTTCGCGCGCCAACTGCAGAGGTAAAACACCGTCGAGGAACGCTTCCACATCGGCAGCGGTCATTTCATGGAGCACCGCCGGCTGCTTAACCTCCGTCGGAACCTCCTTCAAAGCCTTCGCCGGCGTCGACGGAGGTTTCGGCCCCTGTGCCATGACTCCGGAGTGCAACAAGAGAACCGTCATGAAGACAGTCAGAATGATGATCAACCCACTTTCCAGTCGCTTGCCGCGGGGAATCGATATCGTCATGGAATTAGCGCAGTGGCCTGCATCCTCTCGTAAATTGCCATCGCCAGTCGGCACGCGGCACGGCTGTGCATTGGGCACCCCCTCCGGGACGGAGGTGATCTTCAGCGACGATTCGAGCCGAAGCGAACTCCAGCGGGCCCAAGGTTGGGGGCGAAAGACATGTACATCATGTGATGATGCATGTCAACTCCAAACAACAATTGTTGCGCTTTTCCATTGACAACCGATCGAGGGATGACCCTAATAATTTGCACGCGCTCTTATGTGCGGCGGGTGAGCCACATGAAGAAAATCGCACCGGTCCTGTTGGTATTGGTTGCTGCCCTGGCGTTTGCTAAAGACGGTCCGATACCCGAACTGCGTGATCTCGACCACCTCATCACCGAGTCTGCCGCGCAATGGCATGTGCCGGGAATGGCGGTCGGTATCGTCCGCGATGGGAAGGTCGTATTTGCCCAGGGTTATGGTTATCGCAACCTCGAACAGAAACTACCCGTAACGACAAAAACACTGTTTCCGATAGGATCGGTCAGCAAATCCTTCACTGCGCTCTCCATCGCGGTTCTGAATGATCGCGGCAAGCTTGCCTGGGATACGCCGGTCCGGCAGTACTTGCCGACGTTCCAACTGAAAGACTCCGTCGCATCCGAACGTGCTACCGTCCGCGACCTGCTTTCGCATCGCACAGGTCTCGCACGCCATGATGTCCTCTGGTACAGCTCCGATTTCACACGAAAAGACATTTTCGAACGCCTGCAGTATCTCGACATGAGCAAGGATTTTCGCAGCGCATACCAGTACAACAACCTGATGGTGATGACCGCCGGATACCTGGCCGGGGAAGTGTCCGGAGGGAGCTGGGAAAAACTGGTGCGCGAAACGATCTTCACCCCATTGGACATGGCGGCGAGCAACTTCGACGACGCCGATTCGCAAAAATCTGAAGACTACGCTCTGCCCTACGCCGAAGTGAAAGGCGCGATCAAGCCAATCCCTTTCAAGCCTGTGCATGCAATCGGCCCTGCCGGAGGGATCAACTCCAACCTGGACGAAATGCTGCACTACACTCTCATGCTCCTGGCAAACGGAAAGTACGGTGACAAACGCATCGTCTCTGAATCTGCACTGAAGGAGATACAGAGCCCGCAGACCGTAATGGGAACCTCGCCGCGCTTCACCGAGCTTGGTTATCCGGCTTACGGCATGGGTTGGGTTGTACAAGCCTATCGCGGACACAATTACATCTGGCATAACGGCGGCATCGACGGTTTCTATTCGCTCGTCTGTCTGCTGCCGAATGACAACATTGGATTGGTAATCCTCACCAATCGGCTTGGGCACTCCGCTTCCGAAGTCATCGCCTACAGCATCTTCGATCGCCTGCTTCACCTGGAACCGCTGCCGTGGGGAGAGCGGTTTGAGGCACTCGAAGCGAAAGGAAAGCAGGCTGCCGCGGAGGAGGAGAAGCAGGCGGTAGCCGATCGCAAGCCTGGCACTCATCCCTCGCACGAACTGCGCGAATATGCCGGAACGTACGAGAACCCAGGCTACGGGACCGCGCGGGTGACCTTCGCGAACGGCAAGCTATCGTTCGCACTCAACACGTTATCTGCTCCCATCGAGCATTACCATTACGACGTGTTCATGACCCCCAACGACGACGAAAACATGCTCGCGCTGACCAAGCTCCGGTTTAACACGGGATCCAATGGAGAGATCGAGAGCCTTGCCATACCGCTTCAGCCCGATGTCGCGGATATCGTCTTCAGGCGCATTGAGGAGAAGAAGAGCGCCGTAACGGACTGGGAGTAGCGCCTCGCCTCATCTCCCTCGCCCGAAACGCAAGTACTGGAGCAACGCATGATGATTATTCTTGACTCTGCGCAACATATGATGTAACAGTCTTCGGCAGCTTTGGCCGGGATTCCGTGGGGGCCTGTTCGGCATGCGCAGATACGCGTTCCCACCAAGGTTTCAGCTAAGAGATCTCCGGTAGCACATGCCGGATTGAGGCAGGAGGAGTTCATGAGGCTGTCCCTTCCTTCTCTCTTCCCCGTTCGCGCTGGTCGGAACCGGGGCGTTGTTTGGTGCTTGGCTTTGGCGCTGGTCGCTGTTTCGCTCGCGTTGATCATTCCGCCGGCACAAGCTCAAACCACGTCCACCCTTGAAGGTCGCGTAACCGATCAGCAGGGAGCTGCGATCCCGGGCGCAACTGTCGTCGTGAGCAGCCCCAGCATGGCCGTGGATCGACAGACCGTAGCCGACGCCGCAGGCATGTATCGTGTCCCCGGCCTTCCCGCGGGAACTTACATGCTCACCGTCACGAAGAACGGTTTTTCCACCACCAAGCTCAACGCCGTCGAGGTCACGCTGAATAGGACCGTGACGCTGAATGCTGTACTCCAAGTTGCGGCGGTCGTGACCGAAGTAGACGTGGCCGGAACCGCGCCCCTGTTGGAACCAACGACAGCGGCGACGGGAGGCACGATTCTTCCGTCCCAGATCGAGAATATGCCCCTGAACGGTCGCAATTATCTCGACCTCATGCAACTGGTGCCCGGCGTGGCTGTGAATCGCCAGGCCGACGTTGGATCGGATGAAGCAGTCCCGGTTCTGGGCGAGCGTTCCGGCAACGCGCTGTTCCTGATTGACGGCATGCCAAACAGCGATCAGATGAACGGCGGTGCCGCGGCGCAGTTCAACGAGGACTCGATCCTCGAGTTTCAAGTCATCACGGCGGGCTACAAGGCTGAGTTCGGCCACGCCTCCGGTGGCGTGATAAACGTAGTAAGCAAGAGCGGCACCAACCAGTGGCACGGCAGCGGTTCCGTGTTCCACCGCAATTACAAACTCGATTCAGCGAACATCAGCGATGAGAACGCTGTGCACCCTGGCGTACCCTTCCTCCTACGCTGGGATCCAGCGGTGCAACTCGGCGGACCGGTCATTAAGGACAAGGTGTTCTTCTTCGCGTCGGCAGAACGCATTCGCGAAAGCAGGCAGCTCAATTTCCAATGGCCCTCCGGCACGCCGCAAGAGGCGAAGGATTTCGAGACGCAGTTCGACAAACATAGTCAAACCTACGACACTCGTTTGCGCGCCAAGATTGACGAGCAACTCGGGCATCATCGTTTCGCACAGCAGGTGAACTACACCAACACGCACGTTACGGATTTCCTCCCGCTCTCGGAGTCCCTTTCTTTGCCGTCGGCGCGCTTTAACACCGACGGGCGCCACCTCATGCTGGGATTCAGCGACACGGCCACGCTGGGCAACCAGTCCGATCCGTTTGTGCTCAACGTGTTCGGCCAGTACCGCGGTGAGCCAAGCAGAATTCACGCCGCGCACCCGGAGGCGGGTTCCGGCGTAACAACGTTCAACCTGTTTCCGTCGTACGACACAGGTCTTATCTTTGGCCCGATTCAGTACGCGGCAGGGTATGTGAATACCCCGTCTGTAATTGACCAGAAGTACACCTCGTTCGGCGCGAACCTCGCGAAGCACCGCGGTAGGCACGAGTTCAAGTTCGGATGGGATTTCCAGCGGACCGTTGTGGACGGGAATGAAGCGGTGGCATTGACGAACCAGCTTTTTGCCACCGAGGCAGACCTCAAGGAGTTTGGTGTTCAACAGGCTGGGGCTTACCTCATACAGGCGACTGGGGGGCTAACACCAGAGGCGAACACGATCAAGCTGCGCAACAACTACAACGGATTGTTCTTCCAGGACGACATAAAGCTGTTCAAGAACCTGACCGTGAACGCTGGTTTGCGTTGGGATTACGACTCGGCTTTTCCAAACCATGCAAACCTTTCTCCCCGAGTTGGCATGGCCTGGGCCGTAACGCCGAAGACGATCATCCGCGGCAACTACGGCATCTTCTACGATCATTTCCGGATGGGGTTGGCACGCGACGTTCCTGGCTTCGGCGGCGCGTCCCTGTCACAGTTCACCTCATTCGGATTCCCCCGCTTGTTCTACGGAAATCCAAGCTTGTTCGTACCCTTCCTGGCAGCTGCATTCAACCTGCCGTGCATGTCGACCAATTTGACCGATGCTGAGATCGCGGCCAGTGGCGCGCAGTGCATCAACATGTTCACCGGCAACCCGATGAATGTGCCGTACTATGGAATCGATCACCTGAACAGTGTGGTCGCGACAGGCCACGCGCCCATACCGGCTAACGCAGCTGTCACAATCAACAATGTTCAGCAGTTGACTGGGCTATCGCCGCAGGAATTCGCGCAGGCCGCCTCCCTGGCCGTTGGACAACCGGCGGATTACTTCTCGTGGGATCTGTTCGGAAATCTCGCGGCAGCCAACGTCATCGGCGCCTATCTCTTCCCGATGGAGGTTGCAGCGGGCTTCAAGACGCCGTACACATCGGGCTATCAATTTGGGATTCAGCGCCAGCTCACGTCCAAAGTCGTGGTAACCGCTGACTACTACCACAAGGACATCAGAAACATGCTCGGGCAGAGGGCCACCAACCTCGCGTTTGAAGCCCGCCTGAACAACGATGGAGCGACCACCGATGGTAGCGATCACGTAAATCAGGTCTTCGGGCCGTGGTTCGCGGGCCAGTACAGTGCACTGATCGTCGGCGCACGCAAGATGATGAGCAACCGCTTCACGCTCGAAGCGAACTACACGTACGCCAAGGCAACGGACAATATTTTCTCGTTCAATCCGGCTGATGCGACCTTTGGAATGCCCTCAGACAGCTTCGTGGGCACTCCTCCCGTAGTGACGGAAACAGCTACCGGCAAAACAAACGCGAATGGATCATTTGTTGCCGCAAATGGCAATCCGGTACCGCAGGCGGGCAAGTTCTACAACGGCCCGAACTACGACTATGGCAATTCGGCACTGGCGCTCAGGCATACGTTCCTGATCCACGGACTCGTGCAGCTGCCGTGGAAGGCGGAATTCAGCAGCATCTTCCGCGTGCAGAGCGGCTTCCCCTTCAGCCGCGAAACGGTTGCCCCAATCGATGTTGACGGAAACTCTGCTTTCAACTCGCTGGATCACGCATTCCAGCGCAATTCATTCAGTGCTCCAACCTTCAAGAACATAGACATGCGTATCGCGAAGGAGTTCGGCATCACCGAACGAGTTCGTCTGCACGCCTATTTCGAGATGTTCAATCTGTTCAACGCAGCGAATCCCGCTGCAGTCCAGCCCTTCCCCGACCAACCTGCACCCCAGCCTGCGTTCGGCGCAGTGACGCAGGTTTTGCCGGGACGTGAAGGGCAGGTGGGATTACGCATCGACTTTTAGAGGGAGTGTTCGTGTGAGTGCCGGGCCTGACGTGATAGGCCCCGGCACTCGCAGTCGTCCACTCTGAAATCAGGCCTTTGTTTCCTGACTGTTATACTTCGAAGTTTGGCCACCCCACGAGGCAGCAGTGACGAAACGGGCAGATACCAACAACGGGACTGTATCTGAGCTGCAGGCGCGTGTAGCGACCGCAGAAAGAGAACAACGGCTCACCAGCACACGCCGCGATCTTTTGCGCGCGATCATCGACAATTCGGAAGAGACTTACTTTTTATCTTCCCGGGAATTGGCCAAGCGCTATGCCATGGACACGGCCACCGTTGTGCGCACGATTCAGGCCCTCGGATACAAACGTTTCGCCGACTTCGCCGCCGATCTGCGGAAGCACTTCATCACTCGCATAACGCCGTACCAGGTCACAAAATCAGCCACTGAAAAACGTCGTACTCCCGCCGATCACGTCCTGCACAGCCTGGACAAGGATGTTCAGAACATCATGCAACTCCGTAACCGCCTGGATATTGAGCGGGTCCTCGCAGCCGCGAGGCAGATTCGCGACGCCAGGAAGGTTCTGATCGTGGGCATAGACTTTGCGGCGTCCCTCGCGTGGAGCCTGGATTATGGCCTCTCCGTCGTGGGTGTTCATTGTGAGGCGCCGATCGGCACCGCAGGCAACCTGAGAAATAAGGTTCGTTCGCTCACTCGCAAGGATCTGCTCATCGGCATCAGCTTTGGCCGCTGCCTGCGCGAAACGGTGAACACGGTCCTTGAAGCACACAAGCGACAGGTTCCAACATTAGGCATCACAGACAGCGAACTCAGTCCCATCGCCCGCTACTCCGACACCTCGTTGCTGGTGAGTGTCGCAGGTCCGTCGCTCGCTACCTCATATGCCGCTGCCACCGCGCTCGTAAACTGCATTCTTATCGCCTGCGCTCACATCAGCCCAAACGAATCCCTTCGTGTGCTGCGGGAGCGCGAAAGCGAACGCGAGAGTGAACGCTGGTACGATGAGGATCCACGCCGTAACGGAAAGACTTCCTGACGATCGCCGGAATGGCTCGAGGTTTTACACTCGCAGCCATCTCGCCGGGTCAGAGACCCGGCACTACACGAACATCCGGCACTACCGACCGTCTAGTCTGCTGCTTTCTCGCTTTTCTTCGGCACGATCGGCAATATCACGAACGACGGTTGCGCTTCGTCGTGGAAGATCTTCTGGTCGGCCGTCTGCATTCGCGTGGTCTTGCCGAGCGCCTCGCCCGTGTTTAGATTCCGGTCATACTTCGGGAACGCCGATGATGAAACCTCCAGCCGGATGCGGTGCCCTTTTAGGAACATCTGGCACGTGTTCCACAGATCAATTTTGTAGGCATAGACCTTGCCTGGTTCAATGAGTTCCTGTCGTTCCATACCGTTGCGAAAGCGGGCGCGCACCATGCCGTCAGTCAGGCGCTGCGCGAATCCGTCGGGCCAGACGTCGATGAGCTTGGCCATGAAGTCCGTATCCCTGGCAGACGATGCAGCACGAAGCTCCGCGTGCACCGGTCCGCAGACCTGCGTGTCTTCGGTCATCGCGTCCGATGTGTAGACCAGCACGTCGTCGCGTCGCTCGATCGCCCGGTAGTCGTCAGGCCCGCCAATTTGCGCGAACGATGGCTCCGTGATGAAGGGTGCAGGGGATGCGGGATCATACTTGTACGCGTCCGCCTGCTCTTTGCCCGGCTGTGCAGTCGAGAGCTTGCCGTCGCCGTAGGAGCTGTTCGCGTGGCCCGCGCTGTGCAGGTAATACTTGACGTACTCGGTGCGCGCGAGCGGCCACTCGTTCTCATTGGTCCAATAATTCGCTCCCATAACGAACACTCGAACCGGCGGGTCCTTCATGATGCCGTTGTCGTTCCCTTTCAGCCAATAATCAAACCAGCGCACCCAGTACCCGCTGAGATCGATCATTGCCGTTGGCCCGAAGTCGACATCGCCAAGTTTTGACTTGGAGTTGATCGCATGCGGCCAGGGCCCCATCAGCAGCTTCTGTGTCGTCCGAATCTGGTCGGGCTGCGCCTTCGCGGTCATCCCGATAAAGTTCAGCGGCGTGCCCACCTGCTCATCGTCGTACCAGCCCGAGATGTGCAATACAGGCACCTTAACGCGATCGTACTTGTTCTGATATCTCAGCGGCTCCCAGTAGGCATCAAGCTGAGGATGATCGATCTCTTCCTTCCAGTAGGGAACGGGCCGGCCTGCTGCCTCGTCCATGTCATATAGAGGAAGGTGCCACTGCAGCTTTGCCCAGTCCACGGCATCCATGTTCTGCGTCAGATGGCCGGCCGTGAAGTGATAGAAACTGATATCCATTGGCAGCGGCACGCCAGTCGGGAACTCCACGAAGGGATCGGACGGCGTGACCATCGCAATCATGGTTACAAGGTGCGGTGGCTGAGTGAGTGCCGTCAGCCACTGTATTCGGCCGTTGTAGGAACCGCCTATGGTGCCGACCTTTCCTGTCGACCACGGCTGCTGAGCAGCCCACTCGATCGCGTCGTAGCCGTCGATGCCGTCGTTACGATACGGGACGAACTTGCCGTCGGAATCACCACGCCCTCGGACGTCCATGGCCACGAACACATAACCGTGCGGCACAAATATCTTAGCGTTCGCGAAAGCCCCCGGTTTGTTGTACGGGGTACGGCTCAGGATGACGGGGAATCGGCCGGGAGCATCGGGGCGATACACATCGGCCGAAAGCTCGACTCCGTCGCGCATCTTTACGCGCTGATCGAAGTCGATCTTCATTCCATACGAGTTCTGGGCAAGGAGGGGTGCGCTGACGACGAGAATGGCGAGGAGGACAGAGAGACGGCGGACCATGCAGTTCTCCTGATCGCGGACTGTGAACAGACAAGCTGTGAATGAATACCCGGAAACGGACTGGACGCGGTGCTCGCGCCAGAGTGATTATGTACACCAGTTGTTGCAAATGGTCAACGAAACTCATTATGTGTTGCAAGGCTGCGGCCACAGTACACGCAGATCGCGAACTGCAAGAATACAGTTGATACTGGCAGCCGTTCTAAACAAGCGAGGACATATGCCGGCGCACCAGGGAAACTCATTATCGTCACCCTCCGTCACGATCAGACGATGCTCCAGCCACGACGAATACCAGAACTGCATTGACTTACAGAAGTCGGTGTGGCGGTTCGATTCCGTCGATATCGTTCCGCATCATGTGTTGGTTGTCGCTGCCGAGACCGGCGGCCAGGTAATTGGCGCATCTCATGGGGGCAGAATGGTGGGCTTCGTCCAGGCATTTGCAGCAACGCGAAACAGCAAGGTTTATCTTCATTCCCACATGCTCGCGGTGCACCCTGAATACCAGGGGCACGGCATTGGCACTTTGCTCAAAATGGCGCAGCGCGAAGACGCTATCAGCCGGAACATCGACGTGATCGAATGGACCTTTGACCCGCTGGAAGTCAGAAATGCTCACTTCAATATCGAACGTCTCGGAGCGATCGTGCGCAGGTACGTACCTGATCTTTATGGCAGGTCATCCAGTCCGCTGCACGCGAGGCTGCCGACAGACAGGCTGGTCGCCGAGTGGCAGCTCATGTCGCCGCGCGTGCAAGCGCACGTGACCGGGACCGGATCCGGCCAAACCAGCGGTGCGGACGCCATCTCGGTTCCGCGAAACATTGGTGACATGCGTCGCGATCAGCCAGTGCTGGCCACCGAAATCCAGGCACGCATCCGCCGAGAGTTCTTGGAGGCATTCAAGAGCGGTCACGCAGTGACAGGGTTCACGGTGACTGATACGGACGGCAAATATCTGCTGGAACCGTTGGCGTAGGCGCCGAAAGACATGAGCTTACCAGACGTGCACGGCAGCGACTCGCGGGGGGCCTGAGCGACCGTCGATAATCTGCGTTTCCAACACGACCTCGATATTCTTGTATTCCCAGCCCTTCGGAGCCTGAAGCGCGAGTTCGCGCATGTGCTGTGGGCTTACCAGAAATTCGCCTGCGGCCACCGTGCCCCCGCGGGCCAATCCGGCGGCCACGACCACTGGGCGGTCCGTGTCGGGATCGGTGAAACGAGCCACGATTGCGTAATCTTTGTACGTGCCATGTTCCAGCTGGACAGTGCGATCGACCAACCAACTCTTGCGCGAAAGGTCCTGGCGATCCTCAATCCAGAATCTCGACATTTCAGGGTTATTCGCAAAATGGAATCGCAGTGGGCCTGTCACGCGCAACGTCCAGCTGTTGTCGAATGCCCCGATGAATACCGACGGGCCCTGTCGCAAGTCAGTGAGAGTCGTCGAAGCTTCGGCTTTCACTCTGTAAGAGTTGCCGTGTGCCCTCAGCATCCCGGCGATATCCACCAGCGGACTGACGTCGTCAATGATGACGCTGATCATCTGATCGCTGAGGACGTTTTGCCGCTGCGGATCGTTCGCGTCGCGCAGTGTGATCGTAGAAAAATGGCTTTGGTCGGCGATACAGAACAGTGTGGGCGACTCCGAAGTCAGAAACGGACGCCAGAAATCGTTGAGCGGCGAGCTGCGGAATATCTGCCACAGGGCGACCGCTGCGATCAGGACGGCAGCAACGGCAGTGCCAATCAGCAGCTTTCGGGAGACGATACTCCCGTTGTCAGAACCGGTTGCGGCGGCATAGCTGGCGTGGCGGTGTCATCAGCTTCAGCTTCCGTTTCCGGCGTGGGAACTTCGGCTGAGGTGGCGTTTGGTGCCGGCTTACTGAAGTGCGGAATATAGGATCCCGACGGCAGCGAGACACGAATCTCTTCCGCATGACCGGGTTCCTGATAGTACTGGGCGATTCTCTTGCGAATCTCGGCAGCGGTCACTCGGACGATGGGATCGTTGGTGGTGTCGTAATCGGGTTCGCGGCCGAACACCTCCACGCCCAGCGTGCGTTCCTTAAGTTGGTCCGCCCGGCCCGCGAGGGTCTCCGCTACGACAAATCTCAGGAAGCTTGGATACCGTTTGCTGTGGTGGAAAAACGGGTTCGCGACCAGCCGATCCAGTTGCTTGAGGATGGCAGTCTTGTCCTCTTCTCCGACAGGAATCCATGACTCTGTTTCCTGCTCGAATGGCATCCAGAGTGTCTCCGTGAGTTCTCAGATTGTACCCGAAGAGAATTCCTGTGTCACCGAGCCGGTGCTCGGCGGAGAAAACATAAGTCTTTTCATGATAAAGACCGGCGTCGCACGCGCGGACAGATGGGCAAGTGCTGCAGAATCAACGTGCGCCCCCTATTAGCGACGCTACCTGCTGTCCCGAGAGAGATACAGGTTAATTCGAGCTTTGCCCCACTGCTTTCCGTAAGAATCTTTTCCCCGCTCAGAGGCGCTTCTATAAGCAGGCTTGGGGAACGGAAGATGAACTTCGACGCGGCGATCTTCGACATGGACGGGGTCATCACCAAGACGGCTGTCGTCCATTCGTCGTCGTGGAAACGCATCTTCGACGACTATCTTCGCCATCGCGGAGCCGACCATGGAGAGCGGTTTCGTGAGTTCAGTCAGCACGACTACCTGAAGTTTGTCGATGGACGCCCAAGGTACGGAGGCGTGGATTCGTTCCTCAGGTCGAGGGGGATCGAGATTCCCTACGGTGATCCCCGGGACGACCCGCACGCAGAGACCGTCTGTGGACTGGGAAACCGCAAAAACGAAGTCTTCAACCGGGTGCTCGAGGAAGATGGCGTGGACGTTTACGACTCCACTATCGAGCTGATCCACCAACTACTGCAAGCCGGAGTCAAGGTGGGTGTCGCCACCTCCAGCAAGAACTGCGCAAGGGTGCTCGAAAAGGCCGGCATCATCGGCTTGTTCCAGACCCGCGTGGATGGTGTGCTTTCGGCCGAACTTGGACTGAAAGGGAAGCCTGAGCCGGACATATTCGCGGTCGCGTGCCACAACCTGCAAGTCAGTCACGACCGCGCCATGATCGTCGAAGATGCCGTTTCGGGCGTTCAGGCAGGGCGAACAGGGCACTTCGGGCTTGTCTTGGGAGTCGCTCGCGAGAACAACGCACATGACTTGCGACGCAACGGGGCTGACATCGTGGTGAGCGATCTGGCGGAAATATCCATCAGGGACATCGACAGCTGGTTCAGTGATGCGGGCGACCAGAGAACTGGAATCCGGACCCAAGAGACCATATGAGAAAAAAGCCACAACTCGACTTCTGGCAGCTATGGAACATGAGCTTCGGATATGTGGGCATTCAGTTTGGCTTCGCCCTGCAGAACGCCAATGTAAGCCGCATCTTCGAAACCCTGGGTGCAAAGGTCGAGAACATACCGATATTGTGGATAGCCGCGCCGGTATCGGGCCTGCTCATCCAGCCCATCATCGGCCACATGAGCGACAAGACGTGGAACCGAATGGGCCGCCGCAAGCCTTACTTCCTCGCGGGCGCGATCCTGTCTTCCCTGGCTTTGCTGCTGATGCCCAACTCGCCAGCTCTCTGGATCGCGGCCGGCATGTTATGGATCATGGACGCCTCGATCAATGTGACCATGCAGCCCTTCCGCGCGTTCATCGGTGACATGTTGCCGGACGAGCAAAGAACCCAGGGTTTCGCGGTTCAGACGTTCTTCATCGGTGCCAGTTCGGTTGTCGCCTCGATAGCTCCGTACCTCTTCACGAAGTGGCTTCACATCGCCAACACGGCTCCTGAGGGGCAGATTCCTCCTTCGGTTAAGTGGTCGTTCTACATCGGCGGAATTGCCTTTCTGCTGACCGTCCTCTGGACGGTTTTCAGAACCAAAGAGTATTCGCCTGAAGAGCAGGAGCAGTTCAGTGCTGCAGAGTGCACGCCTGCGCCTGTGGAGAACGCTCATTCCGAAGCTACGCTTAACGCCCGTGCGTGCTACACGCAAGGTGCGGTTCTGCTTGTGCTTGGGGTGGTGTTCACCTACGTGGTGAAAGCGCTCAGCTGGTATCAGGGGCTTTATATCCTGTCGTTCGGTATCACCGTTTACGGTCTGTTGCAGCTGATCGCGGGCAAACGCAGCTCGGTCGGCAAAACAGACGGGATGGTGGAAATCATCCAGGACCTGCAGAACATGCCAGCCACCATGAAGCAGCTCGCCGTGGTGACCATGCTCACGTGGTTCGCCCTGTTCGCGATGTTCATCTATTCGACCTCGGCGGTCACGAGCTTTCACTTCGGAAGCACCGATCCAAAATCTGCGCTCTACAACAACGGCGCTAACTGGGTTGGCGTGCTCATGGCCGTGTACAACGGCGTCGCTGCGCTGGTGGCATTTCTGCTTCCAGCGGTGGCGCGAAAAGCTGGCCGGGTCGCGACCCACGTCATTTGCCTCATCATCGGCGGTGCCGGACTGATGTCGATGTACGCCTTCAGCAATCCCAACATGCTCCTGCTGTCGATGACCGCGGTCGGCATCGCCTGGGCCAGCCTGCTCACCATCCCCTATGCCATTCTCAGCAGCGCCGTATCGCACAAGAAGATGGGCGTCTACATGGGCATGTTCAACCTATTCGTCGTGATCCCGCAGATCCTGGCCGCCGCGGTCCTTGGTCTGCTGGTGCGCACCGTATTTCACGGTCAGGCCATCTACGCCATCGTGTTGGGCGGAGCAGCCATGATTCTTTCGGGCCTCTTTATGGCCTTTGTAAAAGACAGCGTTAGTGAAACGCAGCCCGCCCCCGTAGAGGTCGAGGTCACGGATACGCAGCTGGTATGAGAGATTCCTGGAAAGTAAGCAGCAGAAAATTCGCCAACGACAAAGAAAGCATCATGCGCAACGGCAACGTGTACCAGATTGCCAATGGGTACATGGGCTACCGCGGTACGCTTGACGAGTTCGGCCCGGAAGAACTGGTGGGCATCACATTGGCAGGCATTTGGGACCGCGTCGGCGACGCTTGGCGCGAACCGGTCAACGCACCGAATGGCGGATTCACGCAGGTTGCGCTCGACGGCAAGTTGATTTCGGCCCGCACTACGCCGATCAAGAGCCACCGGCAGGTGCTCAATCTTCGAAACGCCACCTTCGAGCGCGACACCGAGTTCAAGTCGCACGGCAAAACGCTCAAGATACGCTCGACCCGCTTTCTCAGTGCCGACAAGCCCAACCTCGGGGTTATCAAGTACAGCGTCCGCTGCGACAAGGACGCGAAGATCACCATCAACACCGGCATCGACTGCAACATCTGGGATCTGAACGGTCCGCATCTGCCGCACATTGCCAGGGAAAAGCGCGGCGACGCCTTACTCGTCAGCGGCGATACCCACGAGAACAAGAAGAAAGTCGCGGTTGCGGAAGTCGTGGATGTCCCCTTCGGTCGGGAACGCCATAAGATCACGGGCAACAAGAATCTCAGAGTCATCGAAATCGCCGCCGAGTCCGGCAAGACCTATACGTTTTACAAGTACTTCGCCGTTTACACGGAAAACGATCCGATCAAGATGTCGGTTGAAGAAGACGCGATTGCCGCCGTGAGCGAAGCCAAGGCGCAGGGCTATCAAGCCTGTCTCGAAGCCCATAATGCCCACTGGGCCGAAAAATGGGCGTTGTGCGATGTCAAAATCGAGGGCGATGACGAAGCGCAGCAGGCGCTCAGGTACAGCATTTTCCAGTTGCTGATCGTGGCTCCGGTTAAGGGCAGTCGGAACTCCATCCCCGCACGGGCGCTGTCTGGCCAGGTCTATAAGGGCGCCATCTTCTGGGACACCGAGATGTTCATGTTTCCCTTCTTCCTCCACACCCATCCGGAGAAGGCGGTGGAACTATTGCGGTACCGCATAAGCACGCTGGATGGCGCGCGCCGCAAAGCCCAAAGCGAAGGCCCAGAATACCGCGGCGCGTTTTACGCCTGGGAGAGCCAGGACACGGGCGACGATGCCTGCACCTATTTCAATGTCGGCGACCCGATAACCGGGCGCGACCTGCGCACCCACTTTCGCGACAAGCAGGTCCACATCAGCGGCGACGTAGCCATTGCCATGTGGGAGTACTTCAAGCTCACCGGCGACGATTCGCTGCTGCTGGACGGCGGCGCCGAAGTCATTCTGGAGTGCGCACGCTTCTATTATTCGTACGCCTACTTCAAGCAGGACAAGAACCGCTACGAGATTCTCGATGTTATCGGCCCCGACGAGTATCACGAGCGCGTGAACAACAACGCCTTCACCAGCATGGTGGCCAAAGCGACGTTCGAAATCGCCAACGCCGCCGTGCATTACCTCGCACGAAAGCATCCGGTTGCGCTCAACGCCCTGGTCAAAAAGATCGGCATTTCAGACGAATTGCTCCTTTTCGAAGAGGCGGCCAGGCTCATATACGTTCCTGCACCCGATCCCAAGTCCGGAATCATTGAGCAGTTCGACGGCTACTTCAAACTGAAGGACGCCACCGTCCAGGAACTTAAAGCGCGAATGATTCACCCCAACGAGTATCTCGGGGCAGGTCAGGGACTGGCGGTCCCAACCAAGGTCATCAAGCAGGCCGACGTGGTTTTCATGCTGAACTTCTTCAGCAGCCGGTATTCGCAGAAGATCAAGAAAGCGAACTGGGATTATTACGAACCTCGAACCGAGCATGGTTCCAGCCTGAGCGCCTGTGCCTATGCCATGGTGGCAACCGAGTTCGGCAACCTCGATTTTGCCTACAAGTATTTTCTGAAAACGGCGAAAATCGACATAGAAGCCAAGTACAAGGTTTATGTCGGAACCGTCTTTATGGGTGGTTCGCACCCGGCCGCCAATGGCGGGGCGTGGATGACGGCCGTGTTCGGCTTCGGCGGACTGAAAGCGTCGGAAAAGCAAGTGGCGATCAACCCGCGGCTGTATAAGACGTGGAAGACCTTGCAGTTCAGCCTGGCGTACAAGGGAGACCGCTTCGGAATCACCATCACGAAGAACTCGGTCGAAGTGGTCGCCGCTGCGAGCAACCGGAGGAAGCACACGTTCGTGGTGGCGGGGAAGAGGCTCGTCTGCGCTCCGGGTGAACGTCTCTTCGTGAATTACGCTGAATCTTGCCGGAAGGCGATCGCGGCCGGGGTCGGCAGCGCGTAACGAGAACTTGCGAGCTAGAGGATGAATCGAAGACGATTTCTTGCCACGGGTATCGGCGCCACCGGCGCCGCTCTGCTAACTCGCTTTTCTCCGCCGCTTCTCGCGGCGAAACAAACACCCGCTATCCGCGGCCGCGTCGGTGCGGACATTCCGTGGACGACTTATCTCGCTGCCGAGATGAAGACCACCGGCTCGGTGCTGGGTCCCAAGTACGACCCGTTCCTGGTGGAAACGGAATCGTCACGGCAGCGCTGCGTTAAGCTTTCAGCTCCCGGAGAATATGTCGAGTTCGTCGTACGTGCGCCTGCCAACGCCATCGTGGTGCGGTACAGCCTGCCCGACTCCGAAGACGGTCACGGCCTGAACTCCACTCTCAGCCTCTACCGCAATGGAAAACTGCTGAGGACCGTGCCGGTCACGTCGAAGTATTCGTGGCTCTACGGCAGCTATCCTTTCACCAACGACCCAAAAGCAGGCAAGCCGCGGAATTTCTACGACGAAGTGCGAGTAAAGGGTCTGAGCTTCGCCAAGGGCGATATCATTCGCCTGCAAAGAAGCGGCGATGACGTGCCGTACTGCACTGTCGATCTGGTTGACCTTGAGAACATCGCTCCGCCGCTGACCCGGCCGACAAACTCGCTTTCTGTCCACGATTTTGGAGCGGCCGGAACGGGTCAAACTGACGACACGGAAGCGTTGCGCAAGTGTGTTACCGAGGCGGCGAAACAAGGCAAGATCGCCTGGGTGCCGGCTGGAGATTACAAGCTTACCGGCGACATCGTTATTCCTTCCGGCCTCATCCTCCAGGGTGCCGGCATGTGGCACACCACCTTCGTCGGCGACGAAGAACTCTATCTCCGTCCCGACCGGCGACTGCGCTTCAAACTGACCGGCAGCAACAGCCATCTCGCCGACTTCGCGCTCGTCGGCAAGCTGAATTACCGCAACGACAGCGAACAGAACGACGGCATCTTCGGAGCACACGCGAAAAACTGCACCGTCTCGCGCCTCTGGATCGAACACACCAAGGTAGGCATGTGGTTCTACGTCTGTGACGGCATAGTCGTTGACGGTTGCCGCTTCCGCAACACCCTTGCCGACGGTATCAATGTTTGCGTGGACGTTCGCAACTCCGTCATCCAGAACTGCACGGCTCGCAACACAGGCGACGACTGCTTCGCCATCTGGCCGGCTGTTTCCGATCAAAGCTTCACGCAGGAAGCGCCGGCGCCGGGGAGAAATGTCATTCGCCGCTGCACCGGACAGATGCCCTTCCTGGCCAACGGAGCCGCGATCTATGGCGGGGCAGACAACCGCATCGAAGATTGCCTGTTTACCGACCTCGGCACTGGCTGCGGCATCCTGATCAGCACGACCTTCCTCACAGCCGACGAAGCGTTGAAGATGGACAACAACTTCAGCGGAACCACCGTCGTTCGGAACTGTGAACTTGTCCGCTGTGGCGGATTCGATCATGGCTGGGCATGGCGCGCCGCTTTCCAGATCTGTATGGACCGCCGTAGCATTTCAGGCCTCAGGATCAGTGACGTGCGCATTAAAGACAGCATTTCGGACGGTTTTTCCGTCGTCGCCCCCGGCAGCAAAAACGGGCAGGGCACGCTATCGGACACCCGGGTGGAAAACCTGTCCATCCCCAATTACGGCATCGGCACGCAGGGTCGGCACGGACTCTGGATTCGTGAGGACGCCCGAGGCGGTCTGACCGTCCACGACTCGAATATCGTCGAAACCAAAAACAGCTCTCCCGATTTCAAGATTCTCCACAATTAGGCTGCGACAGTTCGTCTCCGCCTTGAAGCGGCTTCTCTTTTGCCACGCTTCTATCCGCAAACCATGTTTAAGTGGAACTCTGTATTCCCAGACAGCGGTAAACAAAGTAAAAGTGGACCCGCCGGCATCTTTACCGACCGGCGGTCAGGACCGCTATCCCGCTGAGTGGACTAAGTTTTTTCCTGATAAGAGGGCTGCTTATCTGCAAGGCACTTACATGCCGCAAGTAAGGCCTTTATAACGGGATCGCTAAAGTCTACCCCGTGTCGCGCGCCCGATCGGCGGTGTTGAGCACGGTGGCATGGTGTTCCTTCGGAGGCAGAATGAAACGTAATTCCAACGCTGGAGAGCGCATTCGCGGCGACCGCCGTGTCAGCTGCCGGCGGCTGTTCGCAGTCCTTGCTTGTGTTGTTACACTGCTTCTCCCGTCTGCGGCCTTGGCCCAGGTGGCAGCAGCCAGCCTGAGCGGCGTTGTTCAGGATCAGACCGCCGCCATCGTTCCGGGCGCAGCCGTAACCCTGACCAACGTGCAAAACGGAGTAGAACGGACGGTTACAACCACCAGTTCCGGCACCTTCTATTTCGCCGCCGTGCCAAGCGGAGATTACCGCTTGACCGTCAAGATGAACGGCTTCCGCGAACTCGTCCAGACCGGTATCCATCTCAAACCCGGCGACGCGCTGGTTCTGAAGGAACTAACTCTGAATCTGGCCTCCGCCTCGGAAACTGTCCAGGTAGAGGAAACGATCAATACCATCCCCCTCGATAGTGGCCAGCTCAGCGCCACCATCGGCTCACGCGACATCGAAAATCTCTCGGTTGCCGGGCGCGACGTGACCGAGCTTCAGAAGATCCTCCCCGGTTTCGCCATCCGTAAACAGGACAACGCCAACACCGCGCCCGACTTCTCGCAGGTCAACATCGGGAGCGGGAACGGCTACGTCTCCAACGGCGCCCCCGTGGCGGGTACCACGCTGAAGCTCGACGGCGCCAATCTGACAGATGCCGGCAACATGGGAGCCAGCCTGCAAAACATCAACGTAGCCTTCGTGAGCGAAGTGCAAGTTCAGACCTCCAACTTCGGCGTTGACCAGGCAAACGGCCCAGTCGTCATCAGCGGCGTAACCAAGCCGGGCAGCCAGGCGTACCATGGCAGCCTCTACACCTACGCCAGGGTGAGCCAACTCAACTCGAACGACTCACTGGCGAAACACGATGGCATCGCCCGGCCGAACGACCGCTACATCTATCCTGGCTTCACACTATCCGGACCGGTTCCGAAAACGAAAAAGCTGACCTTCTTCGTCGGCACTGAATTCGACGCCCAGAAGAACGTCTACGCCTACAACAGCGCCAGTGGCGCCATCCTGCATGCACTGGTTCCGACGGCGAGGATGCGCACCGGCGACTTCAGTGCCTCCGCGCTGCAGGAATACCTCGGCAACACGATCTTGAGCGATCCCAATCTGCGCGACGGTGTCTACGCGCAGATCTCGCCCGTCCCCACGTTCGGCGATGATCGCACGCCGATTAACGGCAACATTGCTCCGTGGCTTGATCCCGGAGCCATGGCCCTCGTCAACGGCACCCTGCCGCTTCCCAACATGCCGACCAACGCGGCGGGCTACAACTACCAGATGTTGAACCTGGTGAACAACAACATCGTCCAGACCACGGGCCGGCTCGACTACAGCATCAATCCGAAGAACACGCTCTGGATGCGCTACAGCTTCGAACATGGCAACCAGGGACTGCCACAAATTCCGTATTGGTCACCCACCAGCGCCAGCATCCTCGGCGCCGTCAACACGCCGGGCGGCGGCCTGCTGAACAAGATCAACACCCAGAGCTTCTCGGCCAACTACGTCACCGTCTTCAGCCCGACGATGACCAACGACTTCGGCGCAACCCTCACGTACTTCATTCAGGATTTCGTTCCGAAAGATCAGAAGGCACTGCTGAAGTCCACCATCAACTACCCGTACAACGGCATCTTTGACAACGGCACATTGCAGTATCCTCAGCTCGGCACCTACGCCGAATACGGCGGCCTGCCGCTTGGTCTGTGGCCCGATTTCAGCACCGGCGGACTGTTCCTGCACAAATACCAGCCCGCCATCAGCGACAACCTCAGCAAAGTTCACGGCAACCACGTATTCAAGCTTGGCTTCTTCGGCCAACGCGTAACCAACAACCAGGAGAACACCAGCCAAGCTAATGGCGTCATCCAGAACTACTGGTTCGGCTCGGCTGGAAGTTGGTTCACCAGCTATAACGGCAAGTATCCAGACGGTAGTCCGGCCTACGATGGCACGCCACATTTCACCAGTGGCAACACGCTGGCCAATTTCTTCGAAGGCCAGATCCAGGACTTCCATCAGCAGTCATTCACGCCGCACACCAACCTTTATTACTGGTCGCTGGAAGGTTATGCCCAGGATGCATGGCGAGTACGATCGGACCTGGTCATCACCTACGGTCTCCGCATCAGCCATCTTGGGGCGTGGGCAGACTCGCATGGCCTCGGCGCAGCGGTATGGAACCCTGACCTGATCGACACCGTACGCAACGCCACCACCAACCCCTACCCTGGCTTCGAATGGCATGCCCTGAACTCGAACGTACCCAATTCAGGGACCGGGTCCATGACCGCGCTGTTCCAGCCGCGCGTGGGCATTGCCTGGGATGTGTTCAAGACCGGCAAGACCGTGGTCCGCGGCGGCTATGGCATGTACCGCTTCCACGATTCTGCCGACGACGTGATGGGCGCGTTCCAGACCGCATCCGGCCTGCGTAACGCAGACCTCCAGGGTTTCAGTGGCAACAACCTGGCCGGCGTCAACACCGTTCATCAGGACCCCGCCACCTACGGCAATGCTGGCGGAACCCAGACGGCTCTGCCTATCACCACCATCACCGGACTCATGCCGGGCGATAACAAGGTCCCGCTGACCCACAACTACAGCCTGAGCATCGCTCAGCAATTGACCAAGAACACCCTGTTGCAGTTCTCGTACGCCGGCAACAAGAGCAGCAACATGATGAACAACGGCACCACCCAGGCGGTGGTCCTGAACAACATCAATGCTGTCCCGGTCGGCTATCTGTTCACGCCGGAAGCGGCAGCCAAGATCAACGCCGAGACCGCTGCGAAAGCTCCCTGGATGGGTGTACCCTGCGACCCGACGGGCTGCACGCCGTTCCAGGCCGCGCAACTCTCGAACCTTGAGAACTGGCCAGGACAGCCCAGCGTTCAGTCGTCCAGGCCCTTCCCGATCTACGGCAGCATCATCGTGCCGCAGCACAACACCTACGCAAACTACAACGGCTTCCAGGCCTTGCTGATGAAGCAGCAGGGAAACCTGACCTACAACATCAACTACACCTGGTCGAAGGCCCTCGGCATCCTCGGCTCGGCGGCAGACTTCAACTACACCGCGCCTGTCGACCCGTTTAACATGCGAAACAATTACGGTCCGATGAACTACGACCGTAGCCACGTCCTCAACCTGTCGTACTCCTATCAGTTCGGAAAGATCACGCAACAGCGTGGTCTCGGTATTCTCGCGAACGACTGGCTGCTCTCTGGCATCACTTCCTTCCAGAGCGGCGGCAACATGCAGACGGGAGTCAGCTTCTCGCCCGACTTCTACCTGCAGGGCACGATCAACGACCCGAACGGTGCTTACCCGATCAATAACCAGTCGATTCTCGGAACCCCCGACGTCAGCCTGCAACCTGTCCTGAGTTGCGATCCGCGCTCGGGACGCACCGATCACCAGTACGTCAACGGCTCCTGCTTCGCCCTGCCGGCGCTCGGAAGCAATGGTCCGTTCATCATGCCTTACATGCACGGTCCGGCGTACTTCAACACCGACCTCAGCCTCGAGAAGTCGTTCAGGGTTGGCGAAGGCCGCAGGCTCAAATTCCGCTATGCCGCGTTCAACTTCCTGAACCACCCGCTGCATAGCTTCGGCACGGGCTATCCGAACCAGAGCACTCTGATTCTGGGTGGCGCGTCGCCCGCTAGCGCAACTGGTGTGAACCCCAACTTCGGCTACGCTCCGCTGACGATTGGTCGTCGTCTCTCGGAAATCTCACTGAAGTTCGAGTTCTAAGCGCAGGCCCAAACGCAGTTCTCAGCCCCGTCTCGGTCGACAGACTTCGATCGTGACGGGGCTTTGTTTGTGCTCCGACTCGCGAGTGAACTACCCCACTGCGCCTACAGAGACCGACGTTCGGTCGCAGCAACTCAGGTCAAGATCCGGTCGTGTAGATTCTGTTCTGTCCAAGGCGATGCCGAGTGTCAGACCCGCGCAGACTGCAAAAAAGAGAACACTTCTTTGAAAGGGCACGGCTTCAGCCGTGCCGATAGATGCAGGCGGATCAGTGCGGCTTTAGCCGCGGGCGTAAGCCCTTCAGGGCCCACCCCGACATGTCAGCAAACTCACCGGGTCCCAGTCCCGGCGCCACACAGACATGCGATGCGATTACCGGGCGCTCGCTGATATCGCAGTTACTGCTGCGCCTGCGCCGGGTAGTGCGCAGATTGCGGCATCGAACTTCGATGTTGTATCGGTGGTGCTCTTCGATTTCCTGGGACGGAATCTTTCCGCGCATCGATCGCTCGCTGTTGCCAACCCGTACTTGCGTTGCATCAGCTGATCGGCGGCAATGCATCCGCAAAAGAGCTGACGCGAGACTCGCTCCGGAGAGAAGTCGAGCAGGGCGTTCATGTCGCCGTCTTCGTAGCCCGGAACGATCACGGCGAGGTCGTAGGGTCGCGTGGGACGGTGGGGGTCGACCGGATCGTAGTTGTAGGACTCGACCGGGTACCGCCGCAGGCTGTCATCCCAGCCTGAGTTTGCCGCGTGCTGCTCGCGCCAGCGCAGCATGTCGTTGGCGGCAAACATCTCCGACATATCGGCGTTGAGAATACTGTTGGTTATAACGTCGATGGCCCGGCCCATCACTTTGCGTCCGTCGGTGATCTGGCGAGTGCTCACCTTGAATAGGTTCGCGTTCGCTTCGAGCAAATCGCTGTGCCGCTTGAAAGGAGTGGTGGTGACGACAAACAGCTGTTCCATCCGCGGGTGGGGTGGACTATTGCTCTCACGCGCTGCAACGCAGGGCTGTGTTTCGCCGCCCAAGTCCTGCAGGTCACACGCCCTGAAATAGCCGGTGATAGGAATCACGTGTCGCAAGCCGCCATCGCCGAACTGGACCCGGTCCCGGATGCCGTCCGAGTCTCCGAGCGCGATGCGCGGCATGGTGCCGACCATGGGGATGATCGCACTGGCGAAGAGGTACTCGACGCTGTTCGGATGCGCTGCGCCGCCATGGTTAAGCACGATTTCACGATACTGGCCGTCGTGGAAGGAGACCGTACCGATGCGCAATTCTCGACCGCCTGCCAACCGATCCAGGTTGACACCGCGCTGCAGCAATTGCTGGAGAGGCTTGAAGTTCTTCATTCCCTCAAGACCAAACAGGCCGAAGCGCAGCGACGCCAGCGCGCGATTCCTGACGATGTCATTGCTGCCGCGAAACGACTCCCACAAGCCGACGAGTGCTTCCGCCTGCGTATTCATGTTCCGCCGTGACGTAGCCGGGTCGTCCGATTGAGCGGCTTGTGCGAGCACAGAGCCATTCAGCGCGCCCGCAGATGTTCCTGATATCTCAGCGAAATCGCAGCCGCGATGCACGATCAGGTGATATGCCGCGCCTGCCTGGAAAGCCCCCTTGCTCCCGCCGCCCCCAAACACTAGCGCGCGCTGATGAGATTCGGCACAGGGATCCTGCGCGAGGGCCGCTCCGCAGGCGATCAGGACAGTGACAATTACGATGACAGTACGCTTCATAACCATCTCCGCGATTACGGCAGTAGAACGGCGAAAAATTATCGGGACACTCTCAACCACGCACTATCCCGATTTCGGAAACGCGTCGGGTTGGCGGTTCAGCAATCACTGGACTGCCACCCGGCGCGCTCCGCCCCCGACTTCGGTGCCGAGCACATCAAACTGCCTTCGAGGGCTCCTTTAGCTCGGCGGAGATCGCTAGCTTTCCTCGTGTCTCTCGATCTTCTTGCCCGTCTGCGCTTCAATGCTTGCCAGCGCGTCCCGGAAGTTCGACTTGTCGAGTTTCACGATGGCGTACTGCGCCCCGTGTTCGTCGTCGTACTGCACGGTCAGGAAATGGCTCTTCGACTTGGTGAAGAGCAGCGGCCACGCGACCAGCAGACCGGCGGCGTAGCGCGGCTTGGCGGCACGTTCGTAGGTGAGGTTCTTGATACTGGCTTTCTTCACGGCGAAGATCATCTCGCCGCGCTCATTACGGAATTGAAGCTCCTGGGCGGCCGAGTCGAACCGGAACACGCCTTTTACCGGATCGGATTTCTTCTGCCCCGGTGCGGCCTTGGCGAAGAACTGCGCTTTTTCGAATTCCTGGCCAAAGGCGGCGGTGGTAAGGATCAGTACTAAACAGGCCGTGGCAAATTTCATGAAAGTCTTCATTGGGGGTGTCCTCCTGTAACGCCGCCGCCACGCTGACCCGTTACGTGCCGCATGGATGCGTGCGTCTGGTTCAATGTGGTCGCTACGAGGACGGGTGTGACATCAGGTCGTAAAAGTTTCTGAAGACTTTTTTCCGGAAGCAGCTAAAATGCGTGGCGCGAATTGAGAGTAGTTTCCGGAAGGGTCTATGTCGCATCTGTTCCGCAACTGCCTGGTCTTGCGATGGCGCGCAATCCTGCCCTTTGCCATCCTGCTTGTGGCGCTTCCGGTAACGGCGCAGCAGACAGCCGACATCACGCAACCGGAGACGCCCACGTCAGATGCAGGGCCGCGGTTCGAGATTCCCGACGGAATCGAGATCAAGATGCGCTTTGCCCAGCCGGTGATCGGCCCCGCTGCGTTGCCATTGCTGAAGGTCCTCACGGGATCTCCGACCTTGCCACCGCTGGCCCAGCAAGGGGATAAGGTGCGGCTGGTCGCTGCCGCCGACGTACGCGTCGGCGACAAGGTCGTGGTCAGCAAAGGCGCACCGGCGCAGGCGACTGTGGAAATGGTGGAGTTCGCTCACCTCAACTCAAAGAAGATCGAAACCGGGCTGACGCTTCGCCTGGACTGGGTGACGGCGGTGACTGGCGAGAAACTGCCGCTGCGTGCCGCCCGGAAAGGCAAGGCGCGGCCCTTCGACGTTGAAGTGTTCTCGTCACACGGTGGCCTCATCGTGAGGGAGCCCAACTTTCGCCGCGACATGTTTGAGGCGCTGAGTCTCAAGGTAGCCATCAATAACTTCCACATGAAGACGTGGGTGCCGACGGGTACGCGCATTCTCGGATTCGTGCACGGGGGCGCATCGGTAGACGAGATGAGGCTGGACAAGGCTCAGAGCACGCTGCCGATTCCGAATCCTAAAGCTCTTGTCACGATCTATCGCACGGGCGGCGATGCCGGGCAACGCGTTACCGTGACGTGCAACGGGGCAGCAGTCGGCGAGATTGGTGAGCGCGAAAACATCTCGACAGAACTGGCGCCGGGCAGCAACACCTGTCGGGCTGGGGACGACACGGCGCTGGAATTCGAGGTCAAAGCCGACGAGGAATACTTCGTATACCTGCGTCAGCACAAGCTCTCGGGCAACTGGGAACTCAAGCTGGTGGACGCCATGGAGGGCGAGGACGCGATCGCAGCGTCAGCACTCCGCAAGAAATGACGCGGGTCCGCTGCGGCACGCAATCATCTGTTACTTAGATCGCTTACTGCTGGCCTGTAGCCGCTCGGAACGCCTGTACGCGAGTCAGAAGAGACTTCGCGTCGCCGCTCATTCGTCCAGGTACCGCCACGCTCGCCTTAAGCTCCGATTCGGCTTGTGCCAGATCGCCTGTTTGCAGATATGCCTTGGCCAGATAGAAATGTGCGGCCTGCAGCATCGACGACCTGGTGTCGTTCGTCGCCACCTTCAGCGGGGCCACAGCTTCTGCCGGATGACCTAGCATGAGCCGGCAGATTCCGAGATAGTAGTTCTTCTCGGCGGAATCAGGCTCTTTCTGCACGAGCGATTCCAGCATCTTGCCAGCGACTCGATAATCACCCTCTACATACGCGAGCATCGCATCCTGGAACCCGCCGCGAACGCCCGCTCCTCCCTCAGAATACGCACCCGCGGGCGCTCCGCTGGGCAGCTTGGCGTTCTGTGCCAGTCCGGGGAACGTGTACTGAGGCGGCCGAACCTCACCAAGGTGGTAAAGCTCTACGCCCTGATCAGTGGTCAGCGACGGAGGCTTGGGTTTTGTCGGTTGCTGCGTTACAGCAGAGGTCTTCGGTGCTTCCGTCTGGGTATTCGTCGCAGCGGTCGCGACCGCCAACTCAGGGCGAGACGGCTGTGCGCTTTCTCCACCGACTACCTGTCCTGTCGCTGGTTCCTTCGCTTGAGCGGTGGCTGAGTTCCTTTCGTGCGCTGCCGTATTCGCAGGTGGTTTCGACAAAGCCTCGGTCGCGTTCGCCACCTTGTCAGGTTCGCTCTTTTCCTGCGCTGCCGGGCCGGTCGCGGTCACCGTCGGTTCCGTAACTGATGGCGCGGGTTTAACCGTCACCTGCTGATTCGGAACAACCGCGGGCCTGTTCGGACGCGACAGGCTAAACTGCAGTACGAGGATGCCGCACGCGGCAACTGCCGCGACCGAGGCCAGCTGCCACCAACGCCGCCACGGACTGAACCGCACTACCTTAGGAGCCGGCGTGTATGTGGGTGTGTTCGTGGAAAGTTCGGTACGGAGCCCTTGCAGGATTTCGACATAGCCGAGACAGTCCGCACATTCCAGGATGTGGGTCTCGAAGCTGTCCTGATCGTGCGGCTCTAGCTGCCCGTTCAGGTAGCGCTCAGCCAGCTCGTTTTCGCTAGCGAACCTGCAGCTCACGCTTCGCTCCTTCCACTGTGTGGTATTTGGCGGTGCGACTGTGACACCGCTCCGATCTTTTTTGCAATGTTCCTCACTGTGCGTGACTTACGGGCGCGCACGGCGTCGTGCGACAGACCGAGGCTCCGGCCGATATCTGCCAGTGACTGTCCATCAACCAGCGACATCATCAGTATTTGCCGATCGAGATGATCGAGAGAGCTCAACTCGCGTTGCAGCAGCAGTTGACGATCGGCTGCCAGGAGTTCGTCCTCAATTGTCGACCTGACCGCTGGCTCCACTCCTTCAAGCTCCTGTTCCGGATGACGGGCAGCTTCGCGAAGGTAGTTATTGACCACGTTTCGCGCAATGCCCTGTATGAATGCGGCAAGTTTCTCAGGCTCGCGCAGCCTGCCCTCTCGCAGTGCCTTCAGGACGACGATCAAGACGTCCTGCGTCAGGTCACGCGCCATGTCGCGGTCGTGCGTGCGCGCCGCAGCAATGACGAACACTCCTCGGCTGTAGGTGGACACGAGGCATTCCTCGGCGGCATGGTCGCCGGCAAGAATGCGCTGCACCAGCGCCTCGGGCGTTGCGAGTCCAACCGGAATAGTCCCGTCGAGGGCCATGGAGAGTGTCCAAACGCCAGATTTGCGTACGAGCCGGATTTACGTGATGAACGTAAGCAGCGGATTGTACTCTGAAACGGCTCCTTTTTCATCAGCATGATCGGGCTACGTCCGATGGCATGGCAGAGGGGGACAGAGATTGCTGCTTTGTCCGTGCCTGGATCGTCAGTGTCGGCGTCTTTCCGGTGCCTAATCCGTACGGGGGCCCCTAGGTTCGGGAATCCAGTGTTTATGCGGGTGGGCGCGGGGTATACCTCTCAAAATCTTGATTCGGCAGGGGATAGGTTCGGTTTAAGCTCGGCCTCGCCTGGCCTTCCCGCCCTCGGCCACAGCAGGCCGCTTTGCGCGAGGCCGTCGGCGTGAAAGCTTCATTTCATCCCCTTCCGCTGCCCCCGGCGAGGGTGGCCCGCTTTGGTTGTCAAAGAGCTGGGTGGAATGCGGTTCGCAAGGCGAATCTAGCAGAAATTGTCCGCGGAAAAACACGAGCCTGTGGAAATTCACAAAAACGGAACAGGCGGAGTCGAGTGGTGAGTGGTTGGGGGCGAGAGTGTCAAGTTTTGGTTCGAGTCTCGAGTGTAGGCCCACGTTAGCTGCGCGAACGTGGGGCATCGGCGCGTGCAGATGCAATCAGCGCCACAAAGAAAACCCGCCCAAGCTGAGCTTGGGCGGGGGCAAAAGTCGAGTTGATGCGGAAGCGGCAGAGGGCCACGTCCGCTGCTTGCTTATTTCGTTTGGAAGTAAGCGGTAATCGTGCTGCCATCCTGCGCCGTCATGATTACCGCGAAGCATCCTTGCTGTTTCGGAGTCTGCCAGTTCTGGATGAACTGACCGCCCGTCGTGTCGTAACGCAGCGTGGTTCCGCCGGTCGTTATTACATCAACTGGATCCGAAGGCAACACGTCCAGCGCACCGCAAGCCACCGTACCGTACTGGAACGACTTGACCGCGGCCACATCTTTCCGCTCCGTGCTGCCCTGATACACATTGAATTTCAACGGCACGGTCGAACCACCCTTAACGGTGTTCTTCGCCAGCATATTCACCGGCTGGTAGAAGCCGCTCAGGGTCCATGGCTTGGCCGTGGTCTGCTGGGTGGCTGGTGGTGCTGCGTTGTAGTTCTTGTTTCCGCCCTGGTCAGCGGTCATCAAGCATGTGCCTGAAGCCGCGGTGATTGTGACAACCGCAGGGCTTGACGGCTGATTGATGGTGCACGATCCGGAAACTCCGATCGTAACCGGCAACCCGGAACTGGCAATGGCCGTCACCGTGAATGTCGTGCCATAAACGGCACTCCCCGGAGCACCCGTGAAAGTGATCACCTGATCGGCTCTGTTGATGACGTAAGACCCCGAAATCGGTGTGATCTCAAAATTGCCCAACCCAGTTCCATTCACCACAGGACTAATCGAATATGTGCCTGCATCCGGACCGACCGAAAGCGGATTGTTCGTGCAGGTCAGGTCACCCATATACGCTCCCGAGAGCGCGCAAGCCGACGGCGCTTGCATGGAACCGTTGTAGGTACCTGAACCACTACCAGCAGTCGCGGTTACCGGTGCTCTGGCAATCGTGAATGTTTTTGTTCCGCTGTTGCCGTCATGGTTGCTATCGCCCGCGTAGCTGGCGTTGGCTGTTGCCGTGCCGTGGTTGGTGTTGTTGGCGTAGGTGACGCTAAGGCTCTGCTTGAGTCCACCTGCACCCGTAGCCTCGGCCGTGCAGGGCGTCTGAGCAGCACCATTGTAGATGACGTCGTTGCAGGTCACCGTCACCGTGGAACTCGCCTTTGCTATGGTGAAACTTGCGCTGTTGGCGTTACCGGTGTGGTTTGAGTCGCCATCCCACGTGGCGCTGGCAGTTGCCGTGCCCACGTTGACGTTGTCGGCATAGGTGAGCGCCGCAAGGTTCACCGCCGCCATGCCCACACCCGTAGCTTCCGCGGTGCAAGCTTCAATGGCCGCACCAGTGTAGATCACTGGTGCGGTTGGGCAATTTACAGTGACGGTCGAGCTTGCCTTGCCGATCGTGAAGTGTTCGGCGTTGTGGCTTCCGTTGTGGTTAGTGTCACCGGGGAATGAGGCGTTCGCGGTTGCAGTACCCGCGTTGACGTTGTTCTCGTACGTGACGGCTAGTTCCTGGTTCAGCCCACCGACACCCGTTACCGTCGCTGTGCACGGGGTCTGTGCCGCGCCGTTGTACGTGAACGGGCCAGTACCGCAGGTGACGACTGTCGTCGATCCAGCCTTGTCGATCGCGAACGTTTTGCTGTCGCTGCTGGATTTGTGGTTAAGGTCACCCGCAAACGAAGCGTTTGCCGTAGCCGATCCCGCGTTGACGTTATCGGAGTAGTTCACGGTCAATGGTTCACTCAGGCCGCCCACACCTGTTACCGTCGCCGTGCATGGCGTGTAAGCGGCGCCGCTATACGTGAATGGCCCCGCATCGCAACTCACCAAGGTTGTCGATGCGGCTTGCTCAATGGTGAACTGCTTGCTGTCACTGCTGGATTTGTGGTTCGAATCGCCCGCGTACACGGCATTGGCCGTCGCCGTACCCGCGTTCAGGTTGTTCTCGTAAGTGACCGCCACTGGCTGGCTCAGTCCGCCCGCACCCGTCACCGCCCCCGAGCAAGGAGTTTGCGCGGTGCCGTTGAACATGAATGGACCCGCATCGCAAGTCACGACCGTAACCGATGGGGCCTGTTCGATCGTGAACTCCTTACTGTCGCTGCTGGGCTTATGGTTCGCGTCACCGTCAAATGCCGCGCTGGCGTTCGCCGTACCGGCGTTCGTGTTGTTGCTGTAGGTGACGGTCAGCGTCTGGTTCAGTCCACCTGCGCCGGTCGCGCTTGCGGAGCAGGGCGTCTGCGCCGCGCCGTTGTAGGTGAACGGACCTGCCGGGCACGTCACGGTCGTGGTTGACCCGGCCTTGTCGATCGTGAACGTCTTGCTGTCGCTGCTGGCCTTGTAGTTGGCACTTTCAGCATACGTCGCAGAGGCCGTCGCGGTGCCCGCGTTGATGTTGTTGCTGTAAGTCACCTCCACGGCTTGGCTCAGTCCCGGACCGGTTACGGTTGCCGAGCAGGGCGTCTGCGCGGAACCGTTGTAGGCGAACGGACCCACACCGCAAGTGACCGCGGTGGTCGTAGCGGCTTTATCGATGGTGAACGACTGCTGCACGTCCTTAGCAGCGTTGTAATTGTCGTTCCCCGCCTGCGACGCGGTGACGGTGCAGTTACCGGCGCCAGTGAGGTGGACGGTGCTGCCGCTCACGCTGCAAGCACCAGTAGCCCCGAAGCTCACCGCGAGGCTGGAGGAAGCCGTGGCGCTTACGTTGAAGTCGGCATCGCCATAGGTTTTGCCGGACAGCGCTCCGAACGTGATCGTCTGATCGGCTTTCTGGGCCGTTACCGAAGCGGTGACCTCAGTCGCGGGTTTGTAGTTGTCATTGCCGGCCTGGTCGTACTTCACCGTACAGGTGCCGATGCCGCTGCTCATCGTGAACGTCGCGCCCGAGTTCGAACACACACCGCTGGATGCATAAGATACGGGCAGACCGGAGCTGGCCGTAGCCGCCACGGTGAAGCTCGTGTTGTAGATCGCGTAGGCGGGTGAAGCTGTCGTGACCGTGATTGACTGGGTGGCCTTGTCAATCGTGAACGACTGCGGCAGGTCCGTGGCCGCGTTGTAGTTGCTATTGCCGGGTTGCGAAGCGGTGATCGTGCAACTCCCCGCGCCCGTGATGTGGACGTTGTTACTACTCACGCTGCAGTTGCCGGTGGCGGCAAAACTCACGGCCAGATTCGACGATGCAGTGGCGCTGACTGTGAAGTCCGCGTCGCCGAATGTCTTGTTCGTCAATGCACCGAACGTGATGGTCTGATCGGCCTTTTGCGCGGCAACCGTGCGGCTCACGGAAGTTGCAGCGGAGTAGTTGTCATTTCCAGCCTGCGATGCGGTCAGGACGCAGTTGCCGGTGCCGCTATCCATGTGGACCGAGTAGCCGCCGCTCTGTGCGGTCACGGTGCAGACGCTGCCGGTTTCGGCTGCCAGGCTCACGGTCAGCCCTGAATCAGACGTCGGGTTCACCGTGAAGCTGGTGTTGTAGGTTGCGGGGGTCGTGGGCTGCGCAAACGTGATCGTCTGGCCCGCCTTGGTGATGGTCAGCGCGGTGGCGTTGCCGGCAGCCTGCGCCAACGTGTAGTTGCCGTTATTAGCAGTCAATCCGCCGCCATTAATCGGGTAGCTGCCCGGAGCGCTGGTTTTGGTCGCGGTAGTCGTAAACGTCGCGGTTCCCGCGGTCGCGTTCGCCTGTGTATCGGTTCCAACAAAGCCGGTCACGGTGCCCGTGAACGTTGGGTTATCTGTGTTGTACGCGCGGCTGACCGGATTTGCCGTGTAGGTCAGCGTAGCTGCCGTGATGTTGGCAGTCGTGGTGGCCGTAGTGGATGACAGCGTGTACTTGCCCGCTGCAGATCCACTGAGCGTGAGGCCAGACGCGGTGACCGTTTTGTTGGTACCGACGTTCTGGTTACTGAAAGTTGCCGATGCAGCAGAGCAGGTCACGTTGCCAACATCCCCCGCAGCCACGCCGGACAGTGTGCAGCTAGTAATTGCGGCCGTGTTGTTGCCGTCGTAAGTCTTGTTGGCGGCGGTGATGCTTGCTACAACACTTGTAGTGCTCGGTGTAAGGATGATGTCCCGTGCAGAGATGTCACTTTGCTGATTTGCGGCCGTTATTGTGACGGTAACGGACCCGGACGTATAGCCCGACTTTGATGCCGTGAGCGTCAGGATGACATCGGGGGGAGGATTCTGCGAGAAGGACAACTTGGGGCCATGGCCCGTCTTTCCATCAAAAATGTACGCCCCATTCACGTCGGTCGTGGTCGTAGCTGTGGCATTGCATCCCGCGCTGCAACTGACCGTCGCTCCCCCGATTAGATTTCCAAGATTGTCCTTGACAATGCCGGCTACAGAAGTCGCATTGCCATCCGTAAACACCGTCTGCGCCTGCAATCCTGAGCTCTGACCGATGGCGGTGAGGTGGTAACGCGAGTTCAGGTCGGCGGGGGTTGGTGCGTACTCGCTGAAGGTGAAGGCGCCGTAGGCGTCGGCGGTTACGGTGTAGTCGGGGTAGGTGGTTGGCGTGTTGCTCACCCATTCGTCGAGATGGATGGTGATGGTTTCGCCCGGCTGGAAGCCGGCGCCGGTCATGAAGACTGTGGTGCCCGGAGCGTAGTCGGACTTATCGGTGGCGATGGTGGGGAACGCGTAGAGTTCGGCATTACTGGCGACGTCGCCCTTGCCGCCAGCCGCCAGCATCAGGCCGGCCACGCCGATCGGGCTGAGGAAGCCGCCGTCGTGGTTCGACAAGGACGGGTTCGCGTTGAGGAAAAGGCCGGCTTTGTTGTTGCGCCACGGCTGCAGGACGTCGACTGAGGCGCCGCCCGTTCCGCCGGTGACCAGGATGCCGCCGTTGTTCGGCAGCAGCAGCGCGACGTGCCCGCTGCGGGGTGTCGCGCCCGCCACGGCGCGGAAGGTGTTTTTCCACTGGCTGTAGATGTCGGCCGTGCCGAGATCATTCGCGCCATCGTTGCCGCCGATAATCGCCACGCCGTCGTAGGTGGTGGTAGCGGTGGCGCGCACGCGCGGCGAGGACATCGCAGGACCGTCGCTCAGAGTGCCGGTCGCGGGATCATAGATAAGCGTGGTGGCCAGCGGAACGGCATTGCCGTCGCTGCCGGCGGACGATCCGCCCGCGATCAGGACGCGACCGTCTGGCAGGGCTGCTGCTGCGGCGTCCGTGCGAGCAGTCGTCATCGCGCCGGAGAAAGTGAAGTTCGACGTGAGGAGACTGTAGGTTTCAAGCGACGTGACTGGCGTGCCGCTATTCTCACCACCGACCACGAGTACGGAACCGTCGGCCAGCTGGGCCAACGCATGTCCGCTGCGTGCATCGCCCAACGTGACAGGCAGCGTGGTCCATGTGTTGGTCAGCGGATCGAATGTCTCAACCGAGTTTGTCGCTCCGCCGCCTGTGGTTGTACCGCCTGTGACCAATACTTCGCCGGTGAGCAGCCAGATGGCGGCGTGCCCGGTCCGCGGGGAACTCATGGACGGTGCCGGACTGAAGGTTCCGTCGGTGTTGAAGAACTCTGCGGTGTTCAGAGGGTTGCCGCTCGCGTCGGCGCCGCCGATGATCATCATGCGGCCGTCTGGCAGCAGTACGGTAGCTGCACCCACCCGGGCGGAGGACATCTGTCCAGCCGACATCCACGTCCCAGTTTCAACGTGAAGAGGGGTGGTAGCGCGCAGCACAAGACCGAGGAACGATGCCGCAAGGACAACAAGCAGATAGCGACGAGTACGCATTTCAGCAACTCTCCTTGAGTAAACTGCTTGACTGCGGGTCACCGACTGCACGACTTCAAGGGGTCAGACCTGCCCTGCCGGACGAGGCAGAATTTCGTGTCCCGTAAAACGGGCCCCTATTTCGGCTGGAGCTGAAGAGGGCTCGCCAACGACGCGAACGACGGAGGCCTGAGCAACCGCTTTCGAAGGCCAGCGCTCGCCGTTGGCTTCCATGGCGAGCTCGATCTCGATTGCGGTGCCGATCTCCAACGCTTGATCAGCGGCGAACAGAATGCCGGTGTCGCTTACGTTTCGCGTGGTTCCCGACTGCCATTCAGCTGTTTTCGCCATGCGGTAACGCAACGGTAGGGGGAGAGGATAGCGTCGTGCGCGTCGCCGCAATTCAGCCATGGCGGCGAAGTGTAAGTAGCTGGCCAGAGTAGTTCAATCGTCCATTGGTCGGATTTATCTCCGACCAAGGCGCGGGGTCATTTCTGCGACTTTAGTCGTAAAAGCTTTCCCATTACGGGATCAGCGCAGGAGATGGTGCTGCAGGGCGAAGGCGGAAAGCTCAAAGCGAGAATTGACACCCAGTTTCTCGAAGATATTGGTCAGATGACTTTTGACGGTTGGCTCGGAAACGTTGAACTTGGCGGCGATCTGCTTGTTGGAACATCCTTGCGATATTTCGCGCACGATCTCCAGTTCGCGTCTGGTCAGTCCGTATTTTGTGGCGGCTTGTGCATTCGCCAGCGCCCATTCGCTCAGCACGTTTCGCTCCACCCACAGTTCGCCGGCGAGAACGCGGCGAATGGCCTTTGGATAGGTGAGTGGGTCGGCAGTCTTGGGTATCATGCCTCGGGCGCCAGCCTGCAACGCTTGTGTCACGTCTTTGCGTTCCATTCCCCCTGAAAGAAGAATGGAATGCGTGGGCGATTGTTCCCGTGAAAGCTTTTCGAGGACTTCAAGGGCCCCAGGGCCGGGGAGGGCAACGTCCAATAAAAGGATATCTGGCCGAAGATCACCAACCAGACTCAACGCCTTACTGCCGTCTTCGGCTTCCCCCACTATGGCGAAATCTGATTCGGCTTGAAGAATGGCCCGCAGCCCCAGGCGGAAAGCCGGATGTGCATCGGCCACAACGATTCGAATTGGTCCCTCTTTGCTCATTAGCTCTGGCAGAAAAAGCTTTGTAAAGTGTTCTCCGAAGCGAGCGGCATTTTCTAGCAGAAAAGCTGGCTTGGCAATAGCCAATGGGTGGCCGCTCCTCCCTTTGGTAATGTTCTGCGCGGAGGGGACCCGAAACGCGGTCGCGGTGGGTGGTTCGAGGAATCTATCCCGAACGATATTTTTGGCGGCAAGGACGTGGTCGGATCGTTGTTCCTGCTTATAATACAAACATGACGGCGGTTACACATCTCGAGGTGGGGGACAGTCGTGGCACGCTTTCGACCCGCCCTCGCACGCCTTCTGTTCATCCTGGCCATTCTCGGGCCGGGATTCATCACCGCAAACGTCGATAACGACGCAGGCGGCATCTACACCTACGCCGCCGCCGGCGCACAGTTCGGATATTCGCTTCTCTGGACCATTATTCCTGTCGCGGTGTGCCTGACATTTGCGCAGGAGATTTCTGCCCGCATGGGCGTCGTGACGGGTAAAGGGCTCAGCGAACTCATCCGCGAAGAGTACGGCGTTCGCATCACGTTTCTTCTCATGTGCGGCCTGGTCCTGTGCAACATCGGCGATGTGGTTTCGGAGTTCGCTGGTGTCGCCAGCAGCATGGAGCTGTTCGGCGTCTCAAAGTACATCTCAGTTCCTATAGCTGCCGTGCTGGTATGGCTGCTCGTGGTGCTTGGTGATTACAAGCGGCTGGAGAAGATTTTCGTTTTCCTATCGTTTCTGTACATCGCCTACATCATCACGGCCGTGCTTGCACGACCCGACTGGTCGCAGGCCCTGACGCATGTCGTCCGCCTGCCCCGGCAGGCCGACCTGAGGAACCCCAGTTACCTCTACCTCGCGGTAGGTATCATCGGCGCGACCATTGCTCCGTGGCAGCAGTTTTATTTGCAGGCTTCCATCGTGGACAAAGGCACGCCTGAGTCGCACCTGAAGTACAGCAGGGCTGACGCTATCGTGGGCTCTATCTTTTCAGTGCTGGTGGCAGGCTTCATCATCATTGCGTGCGCTGCAACGCTTTTTGCTCACGGACACTACCAAATCCACGATGCGGCGGATGCGGCGGTATCGCTTCGCCCACTTGGGGGCGAGTACGCATACCTGCTTTTTGCCGTCGGTCTCCTGAACGCATCGCTCTTCGCCGCATCCATCCTCCCGCTCTCCACGGCATACACGGTATGTGAAGCACTGGGCTTCGAATCGGGACTGAACAGGAAGGTTCGCGAGGCGCCCGTATTCTACTGGCTCTACACCGGCCTGATCACCGCCGGCGCGGCAGTCATCCTGATTCCCGGCGCCCCGCTGGTGAGACTGGCAGTCCTGTCACAGGTGCTGAACGGAGTTCTGCTGCCGTTCGTCCTTGTGTTCATGCTGCTGCTTGTCAGCAAGCGTGACCTCATGGGGCGCTACATGAATTCCCGCACGTATAACCTCATCGCCTGGTCACTGACGACCATCATCATCGTGCTGACGGTATTCATGCTGGTGTCGCAGTACAAGGGTTCCGGCTGACATGAACGCCGTCCCCATAAAGCACGACGCCCCACGTTCGCGCAGCTAACGTGGGCAGTCTTCAGGGTCTAGCCGAATCTCAGACGCTCTTGGTGGCCGGGTCCCAGATGAACTTGTGCACCTGGAGTCCGAGACGGACGTTCAGGTTGTCGGAGAGGATCCAGTCGACCAGTTCGCGTGGGTCAACCAGGCAATGTGAGGCATCGCGAAAGCCGCGCGCGTCCTTCCGGAATGCAGGTGAAAAGATGACGTTCGCCACGCGGCCCTCAAGATCGTGCGCGCGCGTGAAGTCACGCGCGAATTCGTAATCGGCGCGGCTGGCGATCACGAACTTCACTTCGTCATGCGGAACCAGCGCGTCCAGGTTTTCGCGGCGGAACGTGTCGCCCATGGCCGAGTCGGGGCACTTGACGTCCACGATCTTCACGACGTCTTTTGGCACGTTCGCCAGCGCTCGCTCGCCGCTGGTCTCGAGGAGAACCTTGTAACCCGCTCCGATGAGTGCCGACATCAGTGGAACCGCTTCGCGCTCCTGCAGCATCGGCTCGCCGCCCGTGATCTCCACCAGCGGCGCCGGACCGCAGGCGCGCACGGCGTCCAGCACCTCGTCCTGTGACATGTGCCGGCCGCCCGTGAACGTGTATTCGCTGTCGCACCACGAGCAGCGCAGGTTGCATCCGGTCAGCCGCACGAAGATACATGGCACGCCCGTGTAAGACGATTCACCCTGCACCGATCTGTAGATTTCAGTGATGAGCATAAAGAAATCTGGCCATCTGGCGATCGCGCCATCTGGCGATTTAAACAATGACCTGATGGCCCGACGGCGAGATGGCCCGATTAGTTCACTCGTAGTACATTGCCGTGGTCGTATCCGTCTCCCAAAGTTTCACGCGGATTACGCGCACGCGGCGGTCGCTGTCCCTAGCGATGCGGGTGTTCAGCTCGTCGTAGAAGTACTTCGCCATGTTCTCGGCCGATGGATTCACGGTGTTAAACGGCTCGACATCATTCAGCATCTGGTGGTCGATGCGATCGATGATGTCGTTCATCACCTGCTTCAGGTCGCGGAAGTCGTACAGCAGACCGATGTTGTCCAGCGAGTCGCCTGCGAGCGTGATGCGAATTTTGTAGTTGTGCCCGTGCGGCTTCTCGCACTTCCCGCGATAGCCGCGCAGGTAATGGCCCGAGGCGAATGTATCCTCAACGCTAACTTCGAACATAAATCCCCTGTCACCCGGCGAATGCGCTTGCAGCAGGCTGCGCCTGTCAGATGAGGCTGTTGCTGGGTGGGTAACTGTTTATTTTAGCAGGCAAAGTGCAGCATCAGCGACGGTCGCCTTGGCGGATTCAGCGCCGCGCGGCGAGCATGCGATGAGCGGAACGATGCGCGTCACCTGCGCGTGAGGCCAGCAGCGAGCTTACGCACGCGGCAACGCCGGCCCCAAGCAGCGCCAGTCCAAGCAGCAGCATGGCTCCGATCATCAGGTGCAGGCCGGCATAGGAGTCGGGAGGAGCCGCCCACACCCACTGCGTCCAGAACACAAGGGCGCCAGCGCAGAAAAGCGCAGCCATCAGCACCAACGCGCTTACGGGACCGATCGTCCGCGACATGCCAGCTCACCCCCACAGCAAGTTGGCGCGCAGAACTATACCACAAGCAGAGTAGGCGGAGCTTCACGCGCCCCGGCCGATCTCACTTGCTCTTCGGCACCGAGAAGCTGACGCCACGATCCTGGTTCGCCTTGATGGTCGCTTCGAGATCCAGTTCGGAAAGCTGGATCGTGCGCCTCTCGTCAGGGCCGAGTGAAAACAGCCTGTTGGGCGTAATAACGTAGTTCTCGACCTGCATCTGTCGGCCGTCGCGGAACACGAGGATCGCAGGCATGGGCCGTGCTCCGGACGCGGACTGTGAAGGCGCGTTCTGAGTCGCCTGCTGCTGTGTCGCCTGCTCGCTGGTTTCCTGAGCAGCCTGCAATTCGGCGTACTGGCGCTCAAGCTCCATGGCGCGCCGCCGCTCGAAGTTCACTTCGTCGAGCATGCGTTGCCGGTCGGCCGACTGCGCCTGGGTGGACTCGTCCTGGTCATAGCTGGCCTGGTCGAAATAGTAGGGAGTGCCGTAGCCACCGCCCCACGCTGGAAAACCCGAGCCAAAGGCGCTGCCGAAGCCCGTGCCGAAATCCGTGCCGAAACCGAAGTTGGCTCCGAAAAAGGTCCCGTTGTGATGATGTCCGAAGTGAGTGCCGGAAAAAGGAACACCGAACACTGCCGGCCGGAAGCATCCGGCAAAGGGCGTGCACACGGCCGAGAAGCGCCCGAAGTTGCCGAAACCGAAAGCACGCTGCCCATCGAATCGGGGCGGCGCCTGTTGCCACCTCCCATTCACGGCAATGCGGGAACGCGAACCACCGAACGGGAACCCGCCGCGAAAACCGCCGCTGAAGCCGCGCATCTGCGCCTCGGCAATCCCAGCCAGCATTGCCAGGCAAACCACTGCCGCAACTACATACTTACGCATACTGCACTCCTCGCAACCTGCGCACGTCGCAACTCAGCGGTGGAGATCGGGCGCAAGTTGCTCTGCCGAGTTGGATGAGAATGGCCGCCAGCAGGTGGTCGGCGTTGCCTAAGGTCTGGTGACAACTTCGTTCGGCGAGTTCGGAAGGCGGAAAACGAGGCCTCTTTTGCGGTTGATGTTTTCGGTAGCGGGCAGGTCCAGCGACGAAAGCTTCACCTGTTGTTGCGGGGCCCAAGCCGGTGTCGAGTGGTAGAGCGAACCGGCAAAGATCATGTAAGTGGTTACGTCCTCGCGGTGGCCGTCACGAAAGACCAGGGTAATGTCCGGCAGGTGCTGCGGTGCACGCGTGGGCAGCAGCTCGGTTTCGGGCTGCGTTGGCGCTGCCTGCGGAGCGGGCGCCATCGATGTAACGCGCCTTTGAACCCAGCGATCACCTTCGCGTTCGATGATGAGGGGCGGCGGCGCGGGCTGTTCCTCGATGACGGTTGTTTTCTCCGCCGCTGGAACAGGAACGATGTTGTTGATAACGACGCTGCTGGGTTCGTCCGCGCCGAAGAAGATCGGGACGTTTCCCGACACGAACGGGCGCACGATGCGATGCGGTCCCGGATGTGCGATAGTCACCGGCACAGTACTCGAAGGAGGAAACGTGACGCCGGGCGGATTACCCATGCCGCCCCTGGGCACGCTCGAGAAGGGCAGACCGGTTTGCGCGGATGCGGAGACGGAGCAGAGGACCAACAAGAGCACAACCGTGGCGACCAGGTTGAGCGACCTTGCCAAAAAGGGTTGGTACATCATGACGTCTCTCGCGACTAGTCGTTCGGCGCAAACCCAGCGAACAGCTGCATCAGGGGAGCCGGAACTGTACCCCGTTTTCGTCGTTGGCCTTCACTGTTGCGTCGAGGTTAAGGTCTGAAACGGCAATGCGCCGCGGGCCCTCTCCGGAAAAGTTGAACAGTGTTCCGCCTTGGATTGCATAGTTGGTGACACTGAGCTTATGGCCGTCCTTAAAGACGAGCACTGTTGGATTCTGCGGCGCGGCAGGCGCCGGTGCGGCCGCGGGCTCCGGCTTGGGCGGCGGCGCTGTTGCCTCGGGTGCATCATCCTCTTCTGCATATTCGGGACGGGTGCGGCTTTGGCGAGACTGCGCCTCCTGCTGCGTACCAACGGGGTGCGCCATGGTGACGTGCCTCTGGCCGGAGTACATGATCGACGCACCGCCGCCCTGCGTGCCTACGATTTCGTTCTGGCTGGGCTCGGCGTAAACCGGATTACCGGATTCGTCGAGGGGGCCAACCGGAACATCCGGAACCGCGAAGATCGGAATGACGATCGGATACGCGGCGACGAAACCTTGAAAGCCGAGTCCGCGGCTGTGAAGGTGCCGGCAGTCGCCGAGAACGCAGGGAGCGAACGTGTAGCCCGTCGGCCCAAGCGAGGTGATGCTGGGGCGCGGCCCGAACGACCGTCCCGGCGCTGGTGACAAAACACTTGCGGGAGGGCCGAAGTTGCCCTGAGTCGGGGGAACAGGCTTTGCCCCTTGATGCTGGCCGAAAGAGAGTGAGGCCAGAAGAATGGTGAAAACCGCGAACTGAATTACCCGCCGCATGGGTTCATCTTAGCGCAGCCAGGTCTGCCTGGCATGAACTTAGGTTTACGAGTTACGCCTATTAGATGAACCCGTACCGTTTTGGATTGTCGCTGCCGTTGTGATGACGTGGCCGGACGAGGCGGCGCTATTGAGCTGAGGAAACGAGGTCGGGCGACAACCGGCCCGCCGCGCGATCCGCGATTACAAAAGTCGCACGAGCCCGGAAATGCTGAACAGGGCGTGCGAGCAGAGCACGGCGAGTACTGTGGCTTTCGTCAATCCCGACCAGCGGTTTTTGACCTCAAGCAGATCAGCCACTATCCCGGCCATGAAGACGCAAAGGAACGGCAGAGCGGTTGTGAGGAGCACCATGACGTTGCGGTGACCGGCGGTTACGGCCACAAAGACCAGAAATATCGCCGTGAGCAGGGGCGCGGTCGTGCCGAAAAAGCGCGCCTTCGAGCAGACGATATAGACCGCTATGCTGACAAGGAAAAGCGCCGCGAACGCCGGGCCGTTGCTCATCAGGAAACTGCCGAGTGCGATTCCGACGCCACGGGTGAAGAACGTGGTTCCCGTGCTCAGAAAACCGGAGCGCATGAAGGGATGAACCCGGGCAAGGTCAAAATGAAAAGCAGCCAGCAGAACAATCGCGCCGATAACGCAGGAAGCCAGCAGAATGGCGAGCGCCGCGCGGCGCCGGTGCGGAACCAGATACCACATGAAGACGAGAGCGAGGGGGATGGCGACGAACGTTATGAATGCGGAAGCCGTGGCAACACCGATGGAAACGCCAAGCAACAGAATGCGCCGCCAGTTCCACAGCACCACTTCGCGCGGCGCGTAAAGCGTGTGCGCAACGGCGATCCCGGTGAAAACGCAGCCGAACGTTCCCCATGCGGCGAGGATGTCGGGCGCGACCGTGCAGGAGCGCAGGAGCACGGGAGCAGAAAACACGAACAGCGTTAGCGCGGCATATCCGGCAAGGTTTCCGTAAAGGCGGCGCGAGACGTACCACAGCGAGGCGCCGAGCAGCGAACCCACGAAAAGGAAGGGCAGGCGCAACATCACGCGCCAGAATGAAGAGTCAGCGTCGGCTGGCATGATCGCAGGTACGGAGAGCCTGGCAAGGCTTCCGACGAGCGGCGAGTGCAGCTGAGGGCTTGCCGGAAGCATGCCTGAACCTTCCAGCACGCCCATCTCGCCTTCGCCGCCGTGTACGTAAGAAAGTTCCTGAGTGCTCAGGGGGATGCGGCTCGCAAGAAAGACGCCCTGGCATAGCATGATGCCGAGCAATAAGACTGCATATACCTGCGGCTTTCCGAAGCGCTGGTGTACCCAGAGCAGATTCGCGACCGGACCGGCCTGCACCTGAGCTGTGGCTGGAGATGAAGAGGTCACGGCAGCAGTTCTATCACAGGCAGCAGGCATGATGCACGGGGGAGCGGATCCGAGAGGAGAAAGCCCCGGTAGCGGGGCCTACATCCTACGCGACAGGGCAACCGTTTCAGAGATTTCCGGAGCAAGACAGTGAAGAAGGTGCGCAGAGTCGGATTTGCACTGCTGGCAGGCGTTCTGCTGATTGGGGCTGCATGCAATCAAGGCAGCAAATACACGAATGACCCGAACTCGCAGATGGTCGGCGGGCCGAAGCACAGTACCGAATCAAAGAACCCTAACAACCCGGAGAATGAAAACCGGAGCTCGCTCGTGAGTCCCGACGAGGAGCAGTTTCTCAAGCACGCGGCGGAAAGCGGCTTGGCCGAGGTGGAACTGGGGAAACTGGCACAGGAGAAAGGCGGCGAGGCGGCCATGAAGCAGTTCGGGCAGCGCATGGTTCAGGACCACACGAAGGCGAACAATGACCTGAAGACGCTGGCCGAATCGAAGCACGTGCAGGTTCCGGATACGCTGAATTCGCAAGACCAGCAAATGAAGGACGATCTGTCAAAGCTCGCAGGCAAGCAGTTCGACCAGCGGTACGCGCAGGCCATGGTGCAGGATCATCAGCAGGCAGTCAGCGATTTCGAGAAAGAAAGCAACAGTGCGCAGGACCAGGATGTAAAGAAGTTCGCGGCGAGCACGCTGCCGATATTGCGCGAGCATCTGCAGAGCGCACACCAGTTGCAGAAGAATGAGGGTGGTGGCGGCAGGTAGAGTTTGTCGTCGCCAATGGGCGCGGGGTATTGAGCCGGCGAGGAAGCCCTATCCGGGACGAAGTATGCGAGTGGGTAGAGGTTCCTCGCTTCGCTCGGAATGACAACGGGTGAAAAGGTCACAATCACTCCTGATGAAACTGTCGCGAATGCGAAACGGCTTGGGCGATCGAGCAGGGGCTGTGCGCGTGAAGTAAGTCCGTCGTTAGAAGACCTTGGTCGAATCCAGCATGATGGTGACCGGGCCTTCGTTGACTAGTTCCACCGACATCATCTCCTGGAAGCGTCCGGTCTCGCAGCGTAGGTCCAGCGCACGTATACGCTGGACGAAATATTCGTACAGTGATCGCGCGTGCTCCGGAGGAGCAGCCGCGTCGAAGGAAGGACGTTTGCCGCGGCGGACGTCGCCGTAGAGCGTGAATTGTGAGACGGCCAGCACGGCGCCGCCGATCTCGGCGACGCTCAGGTTCATCTTGCCTGCGTCATCTTCAAAAATGCGAAGGCCGGCGATTTTGTCGGCAAGGTAGTCGGCGTCGCGTTGGGTATCTTGCTGCGCTACTCCGAGCAGGACAAGCAGACCGCGCGCGATCTCTCCTGTGACATCACCGTTGACGGTGACCTTGGCCCGGCTTACGCGTTGTACGACGGCACGCACGCGTCCAATGTAGCAGATGCGAAGGAGCTGAGGTTTCGTCAGCGTTCAGCGTTCAGCGTGCGGTTTTCAGTCGTTAGTGTTCAGTGTTCCAAGCAGCGAATAGGGCAAGCAGCAAATAAGAACGGACAACTGACACTGACAACTGAGGACTGAACGATCTTCAGTTTTACGAAAGGATCCGGAACAAATTGTCGGCGGACTTCGGGGGTAAGCGCTCTTCTCGCATAACGGCTTCGGCGAGAACGTCGGGTGCGTCTTCGGGGAGCAAGTGCGAGGCTTCGGGTATGAACTGCGGCTCGCGCGCACCGCGCAACGCGTCACGAATCAGGTAAGCAGAGAGCCTTGACAGCACGGGGTCCAGTTCTCCGAACAGGATCGTGGCAGGCGCAGTGACGTTCTTGAGTTGATCGTAAACTTCCGCCATGGTGCGTTGGGCGGGGTTCGCGTCCTCGAAGAACATGCGCGTGAATGCCCGGCTTGCCACGCGCGAGGTCAAATTGGGGAAGGGATAACGATATCCCTCCAGCACCCAGTCTGATAGCCTGCGGTGCGTGCGCGAGGCGATGGCGGATTCCATCGAGAGTCCCAAAAGCGAGTCGAGAAAACGGCCGACTCTGCCGCTGTTGGCGATACGCATGGCCAGCGGCAGGCGACGACGCGAGCTGTTGGCGACAGGCAGTGCCCAGGTGTTACAGAGCACCAGGCGCGAAATCGTGTCAGGGCGAGCTACGGCGTAGCCAAGCCCGATCGGGCCTCCCCAGCCGTGTGCAACCAGCGTCAATCGCGGAAGTCGGAGCTGGTCGACGAGTGCGCCCAGGTTTTCGATGTGACGCGCCAGTGTGTGGTAGTTCTCGTCCTGCGGCTTGTCAGAGAGACCAAAACCTATCGTGTCAGGAGCAATCACGCGAAAGCGTTCACGGGCTCGACGGATTAAGTCCCGGTACATGAAGGACCAGGTTGGGTTGCCGTGTAGAAGGAGCAGCGCAGGCGCGTCCTGCGGGCCTTCGTCCACCAGACTCATACGGTACTGCCCGAGGTCGACGAGTCGCGTACGAAACGGATAGATTTCGCTCAGCCATTCGGGCAGGTCGGGTTTGGCCGCGTTCGTCAGCATCTCCACAAGTTCAGATGAAACGGGTGTCACCCGGATGTCCTCTCACGTTTACTGAACTCAGAGCTCCTGACATATGGATGTCAGGAACTCGGGAAATGCAGCACGAGTTCGCAACAAAAACTTTCGTTTTTCGTCGGCCAGCCGGGGCGTTACGAAACAGACGTGCGGATTTCCGGTGTGGCGGCCAGCAATCTTTTTGTGTAGTCGTGTTGCGGCGTTTCGGTGACTTGCTCCGTAAGACCGGTTTCGACGATCCTGCCGCGGTACATCACGGCAATGCGCGTGGAGAGATAACGCACCACAGGCATGGAATGCGAAATGAAGAGGTAGGTAAGGCCAAAGTCCCGCTGCAGGTTCTTGAGCAGGTTCACGATCTGCGCTCCGACGCTTACATCGAGGGCAGAAACGGGTTCGTCGCAGACGATGAACCTGGGGCGCAAGGCCAGCGCGCGAG
>JAEZPW010000238.1 GCA_023441255.1 Acidobacteriota bacterium | reverse complement strand
GAACGCCGGGTCAGAGACCCGGCGCTACACAAGCAAAAGCAACCGCCGCTTACCCGATGATGCCGAGGCGTTTGCCTACACGGGCCAGCGTCTCGAGGGCCTTGTTCAGTTCGTCCTGCGTATGAGTTGCGGTGACGATGGTGCGGATGCGCGCTTTGCCTTCCGGCACGGTCGGGAAGGCGATGCCTGTCGCCATCACGCCCTCTTTAAACAGTTCGCGCGAGAACTCCATGGCGAGGCGGCCTTCGCCGGTGATGATGGGCGTTATGGGCGTTTCGGATTTCGGCGTGGTCTGGCCGCCGATGTTGAAGCCGAGCGTGCCCAACTCTTTCTTGAAAAACTCGGTGTTGTCCCACATGCGCTTGATGCGCTCGGGTTCTTCCTGCAGGACCTCGAAGGCGGCGATGCACGTCGCCGCGACTGACGGCGGATGCGAGGTGGAGAACAGGAACGGGCGTCCGCGATGGTAGAGGAATTCGACGAGGTCGCGCGTGCCGCAGACGTAGCCGCCGAGCGCGCCGATGGCCTTCGACAGCGTGCCCACCTGGATGTCGACGCGGCCGTGCATGCCGAAGTGATCGACCGAGCCTTTGCCGCTGTAGTTGCGGCCGAGAACGCCGGAAGCGTGCGCGTCGTCGACCATCATGATGGCGCCGTATTTTTCGGCCAGGTCGCAGAGCGCGGGCAGCGGGGCGATGTCGCCGTCCATGGAGAACACGCCGTCGGTGATCATCAGCTTGCGGCCCGGTTCGTTCTGAATTTCCTTCAGCAGCTCTTCGGCATGGGCGACGTCCTTGTGGCGGAAGACCTTGATCTTCGCCCGCGACAGACGCGCGCCGTCGATGATGGAGGCGTGGTTCAGCTCGTCGCTTATGATGAAGTCCTCTTTGCCCAGCACGGCCGAGACAGTGCCTGAGTTGGCGGTGAAGCCCGACTGGAAGACCACGCTGGCCTCGACGTGCTTGAACTTGGCGATCTTCTCCTCAAGATCCATGTGGATCGACATGGTTCCGGCAATCGTGCGGACCGCGCCCGAGCCGACACCGTACTTCTTTGTGGCTTCGAGCGCGCGCTCGCGCAGCTTGGGGTGCGTCGTGAGGCCGAGGTAGTTGTTCGACGCCAGGTTGATCACGCGCTTGCCGTCGAACGTACAGACCGGAGCCTGCTCGTCTTCGAGTACGCGCAGCTTGAAGTAAGTCCCCTTCTGCTTGAGTTCGTTCAGTTGTTCGCCGAGGTAGGAAAGAGGATCAGTGCGAGTGGTGGCTGTGGACATGAATGTGTCTCCGGTGCCGAGCAGCTTAGCTAATGTCGGAACCGGACATTGTAGTACTGCGGTGGGACGAGGGGAAAGCGGAGGAGGATTTCTGATTTTCGATTTCCGATTTTTGATTGAAAACCCAAACCCGCTGCGATGAAGACGAGGGCTGCACGGGCCGCGGGTATCAAATCAAAAATCAGAAATCAAAAATCGAAAATGCTTCTACTTCACCTTCAGCGGTTCGGTGAGCTTGAAGCTCACGGCCGATTCGGCTGGGAGTTCGATGTCCTTGTTGCCGGTGAAGGCCGAGCCTGCGCCGCCCGCGCCTGCTCCGGCGATGGCGCCGATGGCCGCGCCTTTGCCGCCTCCGGCGAGTCCACCGATGAGGGCACCCAGTCCGGCGCCGCCGCCGGTCATGACGGCGGTCCGCTTGCCCTTGCCGCTGGCGCTGCGGGCAACGGCCGAGGTCTGGATGTCGTACTTGTTGCCGCCGAAGGCGACGGAATCGAGCTTGAGGGCGAGTTTGGCGCCGCCCTTGAAACGTCCGAGCGGGACAGCCTCAGTCACGGTTCCCGTCGCATCGGCACCCCTCGGGATCACTGTGACGTTGTCGACTTGGACGGGCTCAGCAATGGTGGCGGTGAATGCCTGACCGGGCTTGCTCGTCTTTGAGCTGACACTCTCACCCATTCGCACGACCAGCACGGTTCCGCTCGGAATCGTGATTGCGTTGCGAGCATTGGCATTGTTTCGCAGTCCGGGCTGGGGCGCCGGAGGAGTGCCGGCGTTCTCCTCGACCTTGGCGCGACCACGCGGCGAGGCCGGGTTGGCGTTGCTCGGCGCAGCAGGGTTGGCGGCCGAGGGCTTGGTTTCAGTCGCCTGGTTCGGGGCCGGCTCGGTCGGCTGAGTGCCTTGCGCCTGCTGGTCCGGCTGAGTCTGTGTCGCCTGCTGGTTTGCAGGCTTGCTGCAGGCGAGCCCAAGAGAGAGAAGCAGCACAACAACTGCGAGGATCGGTACACGATGACGCATGACCACCTCCAAGTGGAGCGTTTTAGCAGATTCGGGCTTCGCGGCGCAACAAGGCGAGTTTCTGGTTTCTAGTTTCTAGTTTCTGGTTGTGGTCGTTCACTCCGTCGATAGGGGTTCCTCGCTGCGCTCGGAACACAAAGCCATTCTGTATGACTGCATATTTAGATGGAAACTAACTCGACCGAGAAGCAGCACTAGAAGCCACCAAGTCAGAAACTAGAAACCAGAAACGCTCTTCCTCACGCTGCTGCTTCCAGTCCGAGGGCTTTGCGCAATTCGGGGCCAGACATGCCGGTGTTGTAGACGGGCGTGCCCACGTCGAAGTCTTTGGAGCGGGCGAGTCCGCCGACGATGACCGGTTCGAACCCGGCGTCTTTGACCAGTGTGGCGGCAAGTTGCAGGGCATCTCGATGATCTGAGGCGAGCGGGATCCCGACCTGGGGTGCCGCTCGATGCGCCTGCCTGGAAAGAGTCTCGGACCAGACGCTGTTGAACGCGCGCACGATGATTGCGCCGGGAAATTGCTGGGCGACGAACGGACCAGTTCCCCGCCCGGACTGAATGACCTGACGTGCGATGTCGCCGTCGCGCTCGGGATACGGATTCGAGGTTTCAAGAACAATCTTGTCCTGAAGAAGCGGCGAGAGGGCGCGGCCCATCTCGGGAAGGGCCTTGAACGGGATCGACAGGAATATCACGTCGCCGAAACGCGCGGCTTCTTCGGGGGTACCGCGACGGGCGTTGTGATCCACACGTTTTAGCAAGTCATCCAGTTGCTCGGGGTGACGCGAAGAGAACATGGCCTGGTGGCCAGCTTTTGCCCAGAGCGCGCCGACGGTGCTGCCGATGTGTCCTGATCCGATGATGCCGATTTTCATGCTTGCCTCCGGAAAATGGGATGGCGGAGGGGGTGGCGGGATGCAAAAGCGTGAGTTGCGGAATGGAAAGGGAGTTTCTGGTTTCAAGTTTCTAGTTTCTGTTCTGCAGATGTGGACGGCCCACCGCGAAAGCCCCACGTTAGCTTCGCGGAACGTGGGGCACCAGGCTTTCCGGAAACGAAACGCCGGGTCAGAGACCCGGCGCTACACAACATCAATGCGCAACTTGAAACAAAAATGCGCAACCTGACAGCGTTCCGCGTTGATTCGCGCGAATCTGTGCGATCTGTGGCTAGCTTCTCGTGCCGTTCGGATACACGAGGATCTTGCTGGCTTCGCCGGTGCGCAGGCGTTCCATGCCCTTGGAGAAGTCTGCCATGGCGATGCGGTCCGTGATGACCGGATGGAGGTCGAGTTTGCCGGCCTTGAGCAGGGCCTGCATCTGGTACCAGGTCTGGTACATGCGGCGGCCGTTGATGCCGAGGACTGTGGCGCCCTTAAAGATGATGTCTTCAGCGAAGTTCATCTCGATGGGCTTGGAGGGAATGCCGAGCAGCGAGACGCGACCGCCGAGGCGCAGGATGGAGAAGCCAAGTTTGATGGCGTCGGGATGGCCGGCCATTTCGAGCAGGACGTCGACGCCGACGCCGTTGGTGGCGTCCATGACGATTGACTTCACGTCGTCTTTGGTCGGGTCGAGGACATGGTCGGCGTTCATCTTGGCGGCAACTTTGCGACGGTAGTCGTTGACCTCGATGGCGAACACCTGGGTGGCGCCGCAGGCCTTGGCGACGGCAATGGCGAAGAGGCCGATGGGGCCGCAGCCGGTGATGGCGACGGACTTGGCGGCGACGTCGCCGCTGAGCACGGTGTGTACGGCGTTGCCGAGCGGGTCGAAGATGCTGGCGTAGTCGGCGGGAATGGCCGGGTCGATCTTCCAGATGTTGGATTCGGGGATGCGAACGTATTCGGCGAATGCGCCGTCGGCGTCGACGCCGAGAATCTTCACATGTTGGCAGATGTGGGCTTCGCCGGTACGGCACTGCAGGCATTTGCCGCAGGCCACGTGCATCTCGGCGGAAACGAAATCGCCTTCCTGCACGCTGGTGACTTCGTCGCCGACGGCGACGACTTCGCCGCAGAACTCATGGCCGGGAACGAGCGGTGGGTGAATGCGGCGCTGCGCCCAGGCGTCCCAGTTGTAGATGTGGAGGTCGGTGCCGCAGATGGAAGCGACCTTGACTTTAACCAGCACGTCCTGACGGCCGAACGCGGGGATTTTGATCTCGCGGATGTCTGTGCCAGGGGCGGCGTCAGCCTTGACGACGGCAAGCATTGTATCTGCCATGTGCAGAATCTCAGCTTTCTCCGCAGAGAGGCGACGCGCAAACCCAGCGTTCAAGCGCTCTCAGCAGGATGAATTCTTGCAGGAAGACTGGTCATTCTAGCACGGTGAATTGCAGATTGATGATTGCGGATTGCAGATTGAAAAACCGGTTGGTGGTAGCGGGGCGGCTTCAATCCGCAATCTAAAATCTGCAATCGGCAATCCTCAGGGCCTTCTCTTCTCCGCCTCCAGTGCTTCGGGGGAGTTTGATTTGCCCTTCGCGATGCTGAGTGTTTGCCAGTCGCTGCCCTTCCAGTGCTTGGCCAGGTAAACGATCTGGCCGATGTGGTAGGCGTAGTGCGCGACTTGGCGCTGGATGGCCTGCAAAACAGTCAACGGCTCTCCGCGAACGGTGACGACTTTCAGCAGGTCGTCGGGCGAAAGGGCGACGAGCGTTTCGAACATGAGTTGCCACGAGCGCTCCCAGCTGTCCAGGAGTTCGGAGCGCGATGCGGCGGGCGTTTCAAATTCGGAGTCGCGGTTGCGGTCTGGTTTCTCACCGTCGGTGGTCAGGAAGTCGCGGAAGCGCGAACGCTGGTTGCCATTGATGTGGCGCATGATGATGGCCACGCTGTTCGACTCGCCGTCGGGGACCCGAAAAAGTTCTTCGAGGCTTAACTGCGCGATGGCGCCCTCGGCGAGGCGCTTGTGTCCGCGCAGGCCGCGCTGTGCTTCGTCGAGGTAGTGAGCGGCGATGGCGTTGTCGGTCAATGTTGGTTCAGCCATACTGGTTCAGGATGCCGGCAAGGCTCATCGGGATTCGGCAGGGCGAGTCTCTATTCACATCAGGGTTCCGGTCTCGCACGAGACCGCGGGAGGTGCTGCTGTGGCGACCGACTATGACAAGATGCGCAGGGACCTCAGCCGCTTCTACGACTTTTCGGACAAGGTGGTGCTGTACGTTGGAGCGGCAGGCAAACAGTTGCTCGACCCGGCGATCCGCACAAAGAAGCTGATCGCGATTGACAAGATGGCCGACGCGGCGGAGCTTGAGGCACAACTTCGCGATGCGGGACGGAATAGCGCGATAGAGGTGCTGGCCACGAACTTCGAGGAGGTGACGGGGCATGGAGATGTGCTCTATTTCGAGTTCTGCCTGCACGAAATGGACGACCCGGAGCAGGCGCTGGTGCATGCGAAATCACTGGCGCCAGATGTGGTCGTGTATGACCACGCCGCAGGTTCGGAATGGGTCTATTACGGGGCCGAGGAGGACAAGGTAGCGCGCAGCTCGGAAGTGATGCGGCGATTCGGGATGCGGCGTTGTGAATCGTTCACGGCTGAGCAGAGCTTCGCCGATCACGCCCAACTCATCGCCAAGGTTCGCACGCAAGGTCCCGTGGCGATAGAACGCGCAAGGCAATTCATTGATGCAAAGGGCATCGTCATTCCAATGGCCTACGAGTTGATCCTGCTCTAGGCGAGCGGCAGAGCGGTTGCGATCATTGCTTTCGCTGCCCGGGTGGATATGCCTGCGGGCCGGCATGACCATCGGCCCCATCGGCTTCCGCTGCATGGTCGCTTCCGTTAGTTCGTTGCAGGCAAGGCACTTGGGCCGTTTTGGCTGGCTCCGGCTCGCCTGCAGTTCCGGTCCTGAGAGAAATGCTTTCGCCGGTGGTGAGCAAGCGGTCAAGGATGGGTATGTTCACACGCTGGTTTTCAACGAAGTCCACCCCCTCGGCGGTGATGGTGAAGGCCGAGTTGTCGGCACGCGTGATGTAGCCCTTGGTGCGCAGGTACCACGCGGTGAATTCGAGGTAGTCGCGAGGAAAGCCGAGGCGCTTCTCGATGTCGCGGAAGGAGACTTCCGGCAGATACGGATTGGAGCGGCGCTGGAAATAAAGGACGGCGAGGAAGGCGAGGCGACGGTTCAGTTCGCCTTCCATGTTGTCCATGAAATCGACCACTGTCGAGAGCGGAACCGGCTGCGCGTTCTGGCGGGTGGCATCGTAGGCGGCGCGTCGCTCCGGGTTGGACAACACTTCATAAGCCTGCTTCAGGAGGAAAAACTTGGCCGAGTCGCCGGTCTCCTGGTTATCCGGATGAAGACGAGCGGCAAGAAAGCGGAACACACGGTGAATGGTTTCGGGCTCGGCGGTCGGACTGATCTGAAGGAACTCGTAGTAATCCGGGACTTCCATTGGGCCTCCCCGCGCGGTCGCCACTGCCAATGGCAGACACAATAGCGCGGAATCAGCCGAAGGTAAACGGCAGGCCAGAGTTTTTCCTTTAAGCAGGTTTACTAGTTGTGAGCCGTTTTGATACTTGGTCCGCCTTGGCGTTGATGCAACGTACTGCCGCGAGGGATGCGGCAGGGCCCCCGGGGCAAAAATAGTGGAGACCGTAGGGGTTCCTCGCTGCGCTCGGAATGACAACAATGAAGTGGCGAAGCTTGATCGGTCGAAGTGCGCTTCGATCGCGTGATCGCTCGATCACCCGATGGCGCGATCAGTCAATCGGTCCCCAGCCGCCGCCGCCAGGGGTTTCGACGCGCACACGTTCGCCTTTCTTCAGGCGGGCGCTGCCTTTACTGGGCAGCGGTTCGATCGTGCCGTCGAGGCGGATGATCTCGGTTTTGCCGGGTTTGCCGTCCTGGCCTCCGGCGAGACCGTAGGGGCCTTGCTTGCGCCGGTCGGAGAGGATGGTGACCTCGGCGTCGGTGAGCACCTCGATTTCGCGGATGATACCGTCACCACCTCGGAACTTGCCTGCGCCGCCTGAACCCACATCTGCCAAAGGCGGGCAGATTTGGGGCACCGTCGTCTGTGAATCGCACCCTCCCCTTTCGGGGAAGGGTGCGGCACCCGCGCTGCCGCGGCGCAGGGCGTAGCGTGTGATGCGGAAGGGATAAGCGTACTCGAGCGCCTCGGCGGGCGTGTTGAGGGAGTTTGTCATGTGGGTATGCACGCCGCTGACGCCGTCTTTCGTGGGGCGCGCGCCCATGCCGCCCGCTATCGTTTCGTAGTAGGCGAAAGGCTCTCCGGCGCGTGGATGGTCGGGCGGGAAGAGGCCGCCGATCGTGACGTTGTTCATGGTGCCGCTGGCGGCGGCGGGAATGCGGTCAGGCATGGCTTTTGCGAGCGCCTTGAGCAACACATCGACGATGCGCTGCGAGGTCTCGACATTGCCTCCGGCCACGGCGGCGGGCGGACGCGCGTTAACCACCGTTCCTTCGGGGGCAATCACGCGGATAGGGCGCATGAGCCCGGCGGTGGCGGGGACTTCTTCGGCAAGCAGACAGCGGAACACGTAGAAAACAGCGGAGACGGTGATGGCCTCGACGGCATTGACGCTGCCTTCGACCTGAGGGGAGGTGTCGGTGAAGTCGATGACGGCTGTGGGCTGTGGGCTGCGAGCTGTGGGCTGTGAGCTCTTGGTTGTTGGCCTTTGGCTTTTGGCTGAAACCGTGGACGGTCGCGGAGGTGTGCGCGCTGACTTCACGCCTACAGCGCACGGCCCATCGCCTACAGTGATCTTCACCGCGATTTTCACTGGGTGATCGGTAATGCCGTCGTCGTCAAGGAAGTCTTCGGCGGTGTAAGTGCCGGGCGGGACCTGGGCGAGGAAGGCCGCCATCATTTCTTCGGAGTAGTCGAGCAGTTCGGAGGCGGCAGTCTGGACACGCGCGATGCCGTAGCGCTCAACGATCTCGCGGAGGCGTTGCGCGCCGAGGTTGCAGGCCGCGATCTGCGCACCGAGGTCGCCTTCGCGTTCATTGGGTGTGCGCACGTTGGCCAGCACCATGGCAAGGACGTCGCGATCCATCTGACCGCCGCGAACGAGTTTGACCGGTGGGATTCGCAGACCTTCCTGGTAGATCTCGCGGCAGAGTCCCATGGAACCGGCGAAAGTGCCACCGATGTCGGAGTGATGGGCGCGCGAGGCGATGTAAAAGGAAGGGGTGATCGCAGATCGCAGATCGGGCGATGGCAGATTTGACTTTGCGTGGTCTGCGCGGCGGGTTCTGTTTTGGGCAGCTCGCGTTTGGCTTGCGGATTTCTGACCCGGCGAGCTTCTCTTCGGGGCAACGGCATGCCGGGTCAGAGACCCGGCACCACACAAACTGACCGCATGCCCCGTCAGAGACATGGCATCACACAAGCTCGTCACAAAGACGGGCATGACCATGGTGATGTCGGGCAGGTGGGTGCCGCCGTCGAAGGGGTCGTTGAGCATGGCGATATCGCCCGGGGAAAGCGTGAGGCGGTCGATGGCGGCGCGCACCGACATGGGCATGGAGCCGAGGTGGACGGGCATATGGTCGCCCATCGCGATGGCGTTTCCGGCCGAGTCGAAGACAGCGCAGGAGTAGTCGCGGCGCTCCTTGATGT
>JAEZPW010000231.1 GCA_023441255.1 Acidobacteriota bacterium | reverse complement strand
GACTGATATCGGTCTCGGCCGTCAGCCGTTCGATCGAGATCGTCTCGTCGCCATTCTCGTCTTCGCGAACCAGGTCGAGCGTAAATGCTTCGCTTGCCTCTTCCAGAACGCGCTGCGACTGTTCCGTCTTTTTCAGGATCTCGCTGATCTGGCTCAGCGTCGCCACCTTCGTCCGAATACGCTTGTTCAGCATCAGCCCGATTTCGTCGATCATCATCAGCTGACTCGGGTCGGCGATAGCGATCTGCAGTCGCCCCTCGTGCTCCTGCAGCGGGACGAAGTTGTACCGGAACATCATGTCCACCGGGACCTTCTTGAAGAGGTCGCTGTTCAGGTGGAAGTTGCGAAGATCGACGAATTCGCAACGATAGCGCCGTGCCAGATCGCGTGCCTTTACTTCTTCATCGCCTGCCGGCTGTACTGCGGCGTGTCCGTTCACGCCATTAACAAACAGAGATTGGGTATTTGCCATAAGTAGTTCTCGTTGGCCGGTCCGGTGCTGCGCGCTGAACCGGGTCCTGATTCCTTTAGTGGAGCCCTCCCGCCCCGAGCGTGAAGATCGGCAGGTACAGCGATATCAGCACGAATGCGACTACCGTTCCCATCACGATCAGTATCGCCGGCTCGATCAGCGACATCGCCGCAGCCAGCGCCGTCTGTACGTCCTCTTCGTAAAACTCGGCAACAGACGTAAGCATCGCCGGGAGGGCGCCAGTCGATTCGCCCACTTCAAGCATCTCGACCGTCAGCTCCGGAAAACTCTTGGTCTCTTCCAGGCTTCGTGACAGTGGACGCCCCTCACGAACCTTCTGTGTCGCGTAGCCGATGGCCCGCCTCAAATACCTGCTCTGGATCGAGCTGCCCGCCGTGTCCAGCGCGGGAACCAGCGGCAATCCGCCCGTAAGCAACGTAGCCATCATCCGGGCGAAAATTGCCACCTGGTACTTCAGCCAGATTTTTCCCAAGATCGGTAGCCGCACACGCAGCTGATCGATCCTTTCCGCTCCTGCCTCGGATCGAGAAGACCTCCAGACCAGCAAAACTAACGCCACCATCGCGCCAAGAAAGACGAGGAAGTACTTTTGCGCGGCACGCCCAATGGACAGCATGAACGTCGTCAGCGCCGGCACCTGCGCCCCGAGTTGTTCGTAGAGGTTCGCGAATTGCGGCACGACGTAGGTCACCAGAAACGTCATCATCACCACGACCATCGTGACCAGCAGTGCCGGATAGACCAGCGATGCCTGCAGCTTCTTGCGGAAGCTCAGGGCAAGTCGCTGGAACGTCACGTAGCGGTTCAGCACCTCTTCTAGGTTGCCGCTCTTTTCACCGGCCAGCAGTGTCGTGGTATAGATCTTCGGAAATACGCCCTGCGCCTCAAACGCGGCTGAGAGCAATTCGCCGCTCTTAACCCGCTCGCGGACATTCTCGAGCAAAGCGCGGAACGGGCCTTGCTTCTGCCGCTTCACCAGCAGGTCCAGCGCATTCATGATCGGCAGACCTGCCCGGATCAGCGTCACGAACTGCTGGTTGAAGATGATGAACGGCGACATCTTTACGCGCCGTGTGCCGAACGCACGAATCCCGCCGCCCGTGAAGACACCGCGTGTCTTCACTTCGTAAACAAGGAAGCCTTGCTGGGAGAAGCGGTCGCGCAGCTCAGCCTCGGAACGAGCGTTTTCGACCTGTTCGGTCAGGTGGCCGCGCTCGTCCGCAACCTTAACCAGATATTCAGCCATTTCTTGCTCTGATGATTACCACAAGTGTAACATCCCGGTGCGCTGCATCGACCGGCTCCGCCAATTGTTTGCGGAGGTCATTTATACACCCAGAATAGATGCTGCGCCTTGAAAAACGTCCCGTCACCTGCTCTAAACACAGGAATTCATGAAATGTTTGCAAGCTGTACGCACGAAGACAGTTACGTGCGGCGCGGAATCGTTCAGTGTACTCCGTTGAAGCTGTCCCGTCCGTTCAATCCTTGACCGGCGGCTCCCCTGCCGGACGCAGTTGCATCCGCATTCAGTGTACCGGCTCGATGCTCACCATCGGCTGGATTTCACGTGTTCGCTTCAGTTGTCCACAGGCAGCATAGATATCCCGGCCTCTCGGCCTCCGAATGAATGCCGGAATTCCCGCACGAACCAACACGTCCTGAAATTCGTGCACGCGCTCTTCCTGGGGCGTACTGAATGGAATTTCGGGGCCGGGATTCAATGCGATCAGGTTGACCTTACAGCGCAGTCCTCGTAGCAGGTCGATCAGTTCGCGCGCGTTCTCTGGCCCGTCATTCACTCCATTCAGCAGCACGTATTCGAACGTGAGCTTCTCCCGGTTCCTGAGAGGGAACTCGCGAGCGGCTTGAAGCAACGCATCCAGGTTCCATTTGCGGTTAATGGGCATGACGCGGTCGCGCACCTCGTCGCTCGACGCGTTCAGCGAAATTGCGAGCTTCGGACGAACCGTTTCCTGCCCAAACTCCTGAATACGCGGCACGATGCCCGCCGTCGAAACGGTCATTCTCGATTCGGGGATTCCCACCCCGTTCACCAGCAGCCTCACAGCCTTCATGAAGTTCACGTAATTCAGGAATGGTTCCCCCATCCCCATGAAGACCAGGTTTATTCGGTCCGTATCCAGATCTACGCGATGATCATTCAATACGAGCAGGATCTGCCCGACGATTTCGCCGGCCGTCAGATTCCGCTGCACACCCAGTAGTGCGGTCATACAGAACTGGCAGCTCACTGCGCAGCCAACCTGGCTCGACACGCAGATCGTGGCGCGTTCGAAGCTCCGCGTTCCCGCCTTGGTGTCCCGCTTGGTGCCCCACGTTCGCGAAGCTAACGTGGGAGTATCTTCGGTTCCTGCCTCGCTCCCGTCCCCGGCTTCGCCTCCATCGCCCTCCGGCATCCAAACCGTCTCGACGCTCTGCCCGTCCGGTAACCCGATCAGGTAACGCACGGTTCCGTCCACTGACTCGAACTTGCTATCCACCTTTGGCAGTCCCAACTCGTAGCGTCCAAGTCCCTCACGCAGCCGTTTCGGCAGAGTTGAGATCGATTCCAGCGATTCCACCCGTTCCGTGTAGAGAGCCCGGAACAGCTGCTTTGCCCTGTAGGAGGGCTCGCCAAGGTCGCCTACAAGTGCCGTAAGCTCTTGAATATCAAGGCCTAATAGTTGCTGCTGTTTCCGGGAAGTCATGCATCCAATTACCTGTCTAACAGTTTAGAATCTATCCAGGCCGTCAAGGAAGTAGCGTTTCCAGAGACAAACGAATCGGCAAAAGGGCCTTGCTTCGGCTGATGGCACGGGGAGAGCTAGTGTGCGCATGTCGCTAGCTGTTGCGGTCGCCGGCATGAGCGCCACGGGAGCACGATCATGGTGGAAGAACTGCGCAATATTCGCCGCACAATGCTGCCCAACGGCTTGACCGTGATTACCGAGGAGATGACGCACCTTCGCTCGGTGTCGATCGGTATCTGGGTCAAGACCGGCTCGCGACACGAAGAGGCCGATGTTAACGGCATCAGCCATTTCGTCGAGCACATGGTCTTCAAGGGAACGGAATCTCGCACTACCGAGGACATCGCCCGCCAAATCGACTCCATCGGCGGCAACATGGATGCCTTTACCGCCAAGGAATGCACCTGCTTCAACGTAAAGGTCCTTGACGATCATCTGCCCATCGCCCTTGAAGTGCTCAGCGACATGGTGCTCCACCCCGTCTTCAACATAAAAGACATCGGCAAAGAGCGCAGCGTGATCCTCGAAGAAATCAAGATGGACGAGGACAATCCCGACTACCTGGTCCACGAGATCTTTACCCAGAATTTCTGGAAGGGACATCCGCTCGGTAAGCCGATCCTGGGAACCAAGGACACCGTCCGCCGCTTCGACCAGAACATCGTCAAAGAGTACTGGTCGCACAAATTCATCCCGAACAATTTGCTGGTCTGCGCTGCCGGCCGCGTTGACCACGACCGCTTCGTGGAACTGGTCAGCCGCTATTTCGAACAGTTGCAGCCCGGCAGGAACGGCTTTCAGCAGCCCGCGCCCAAGACTGTCGCGCGCATCATCATGCGTAACAAGAAGGCTCTGGAACAGGTGCAGATCTGCCTCGGCGTGCCTTCCCACTCCATCTCAGACGAACGCCGGTACGCTTCCTACGTACTCAACACGGTCCTCGGTGGTGGCATGAGTTCGCGCCTCTTCCAGAACATTCGCGAACGCGAGGGGCTGGTTTACGCCATCTTCAGCGAACTCAATCCCTATCGCGATACTGGCTGTCTTTCCGTGTACGCGGGTACCTCCCGTGAAAGCGTCCCCAAAGTAGTGACAGCTATTGTCAAGGAACTGCGCCGGGCAAAAGAAGAAGGAGTGCCGGTCGAGGAACTGCGCCGCGCCAAGGACCAACTCAAGGGAAGTCTCATGCTGAGCCTCGAGTCCAGCACGGCACGTATGTCGAACCTTGCACGGCAGGAGATGTATTTCGGACGCTTCTTCACTATGGACGAGATCATCGACCGCATAGAGGGCGTGAATGAGCAGAACATGCTCCAATTCGCCGATGAGTACTTCCGTCCCGAGCAGATTGCCGTGACCGTCCTGGGAAACCTCGCGGGAGTGAAGCTCTCGCGCGACCTGCTGGCCTGCTGAGGCAGGCGTTGATATTACGAGCCATACCACAAGCTGATACAACGAGCGGTATGACAGCCTGACACAACGAGCCATACCACGAGCTGACACAACGAGCGCACCCCTCAGACGATTGTCATTCCGAGGAGCGAAGCGACGAGGAACCCCTACCAGCCGCAAGCTGCTGACGATGCGAGATACTGACGGTGCCCACCCTCGCGCCGTGCAGTCCGGCGCTAGGCTAGGATCGCTCAACTTTGACACCGCTCAACCGCTCCATTACCATTTCGTTAACGTGGGTTGCCGCGTGCGCTCTCAAGCACGATTCATATCGAGATGCGCGGGGCCAGGCTGTCATCCATCCAGGATTCCGGAACATTCATCTATTCACAACATGAAGAGTGCCGCCATGCGAAAGACAAGAAAGCAGACAGGTTTCACACTGATCGAATTGCTCATCGTGATTGCGATCATTCTCATTATTGCGGCCATCGCGATTCCGAACTTGATGCACTCCAAGATCTCCGCCAACGAGGCCTCTGCCGTCGCATCCGTCCGGACCATCAGCACAGCAGAGCTCCAGTACGTCGGCACCTATCCCAACGTCGGTTTCGCCGACACCCTCGACAAGTTAGGTCCCGCCAGCGGCGGCAAAGCATCGGCCACCTCCGCCGGACTGATCGACCCGGCATTGGCGCGCGGCTCCAAGAGCGGCTATAAGTTCACTCTGACCCCGGTAAAGGGCGAAAACGGAATGGTCACCGGCTTCACGGTTGCAGCGGAACCCGTTGCTCCCGGCACCACCGGGATCAAGACCTATTGCACCGACCAGAGCAACGTCATCTACTACC
>JAEZPW010000213.1 GCA_023441255.1 Acidobacteriota bacterium | reverse complement strand
CCATCAAGGCTCTTGAAACCGGTCATGTTCCTCCGGTGGTTAATTTCAAAGAAGTGGATCCCGAACTTGGAGAGCTGAACCTCTCGAAGGGCGGCAAGTACCCGGTGGAATACGCATTGCATCTGGGCGCTGGCTTCGGATCGCAGATCAGCATGAATTTGTTGCGTTGGGTCAAGTCGAAAGACGCCTCCCGACAGGAACCCAATGCGCTGGGCTATGCCTATCGTATCCAGGATGCGACCACCTGGAACGACTGGCTGGCCCGCATCGCCGGCTATCCGGCCGCGGAACTGGAAGTGGTCAATCGTACGCTCCGCGTGCGAGATCGAGCGGTGACGCGCGTGACTACTCAGCCGCGGCCGGAGCCGGTGCAAACGGTTATTGCCCAACCACCGTCGCCATCTCAGGAGCCTGTTCGCGTCATGGCCGCAGTGGCCGGCGCAAGCGCCGCCTCCGCGGCCGCGCCAGTCATGCAGCCGGTCGAGAAGACAACGCCCGTTCCTGTCAGCAACGTCGCGACACAAGTGCAACAGCGCGAGATTGCATCGCCAGTTCCTGTTTCCGCCACCAATCCCGCCGCAACCGCGTTGGACCGCGACGTGAAAGGTCGTGTTCTGGCACTGGTTGCTGAAAAAACCGGGTATCCCATCGATATGCTCGACCTCGATCTCGACCTTGAAGCCGATCTTGGGGTCGACACGGTCAAACAAGCCGAGGTGTTCGCCACCATTCGCGAGGCTTACGGGATCGCGCGCGACGACACTACCAAGCTGCGCGAGTTCCCGACCCTCGCACACGTAATTCGGTTCGTCTACGACCGTCGGCCGGATCTGTCAGGACAAGAAGTGCCGGAAAAGGTAAGTAGGGCGGCCGATGAGCCTTCGGCGAAGCCGGAACCGGCGCCCGCGGCCGAAACACAGGAGGCACCCGCCGTAACGGCATCCGTGACCGCCGCGGCAACAACCGGCACAGACGTCAAGGAACGTGTCCTTGCACTGGTAGTCGAGAAGACCGGATACCCGAAAGAGATGCTTGATCTCGACCTTGACCTTGAAGCCGACCTTGGCGTCGACACGGTCAAGCAGGCCGAGATGTTCGCCGCCATTCGTGAACTCTACGCGATTCCTCGCGACGAGACGGTACGACTCCGCGATTTTCCTACGCTATCCCATGTGATCAAGTTCGTGCACGACCGTCGTCCGGATCTTACCGCAGTAACAACACCGGCCGGCAACGTCGCAGTTCCTGAAACACCAGTGGAGCAGGTAGCCGCACCTGTTTCGCAAGCAGCGGTGGTTACGCAGCCATCCATGCAAACGACCCCGCCAGTCAGCGATGAGAGTATCAAAGAAGCTGTTCTGGACATCGTCGCGGAGAAGACTGGGTATCCCAAAGACATGCTCGACCTTGATCTCGATCTGGAGGCCGACCTCGGTGTGGACACGGTCAAGCAGGCCGAGGTGTTTGCGTCCGTTCGAGCAGCATTCGATATCCCTCGCGACGAGAATCTAAAACTTCGCGACTTTCCGACCTTGAACCACGTCATCAAGTTCGCAGCTGAAAGGCGCGCCGGAGTCGCGCTGCAGAACGACGTTGCAGCAGTGGTCGAGGCGGTTCCTCCCGCGTCCTCTAGTACAGCCGTGGAGGAGCCGCCCGCCCCACCTGCCCTGAGTTCGCCGCCCGCCGCCGTATCGGACGATGAAGTGAAAGAGAAAATCCTGGATATCGTGGCCGAGAAGACCGGCTATCCCAAAGACATGCTCGACCTCGATCTCGATCTGGAAGCCGATCTTGGCGTCGACACCGTAAAGCAGGCCGAGGTCTTCGCCTCCGTTCGTGCAGCGTTCAACATCGCCAGGGACGAGAACCTGAAACTACGCGACTTCCCAACCCTGAATCATGTAATCAAGTTCGCCTGCGACAGGCGCGCCAGCAAGCCGGCTGAGCCAGCCAACGCCTCGACGATCGGAGCAACACCAGCTGAGCCTGCCCCGGCTGAGATTTCCACAGCGGCGACACCAGTCACAGCAACACAACACGCTGCAACCGTCACTGACGACGAAGTGAAAGAAAAGGTTCTCGACCTCGTAGCCGAGAAGACGGGGTACCCGAAAGACATGCTCGATCTCGATCTCGACCTGGAGGCGGATCTGGGCGTCGACACCGTTAAGCAGGCCGAGGTCTTCGCGTCTGTTCGCGCTCTATTCGCTATCCCGAGAGACGAAAGCCTAAAACTTCGCGATTTCCCAACTCTGGCGCACGTAATCCGGTTCGCGTGTGAGCGACGCGCCGGGGCACAGCCAACGCTCTCTCACGGATCGAACGTGGCAACTCCAGCGGTCGAAGCGAGCCCAATCGAGGCCTCGCCCCGGCCCGGGGGGCCGAAGCTGGTCACACGTACTCGCGAGTTGCGATCGTACGATGCCGCTGACAGCATCCCGCGTCGCGTGCCCGTTCCGGTACTGCGACCGCCTCTGAACTTCTGCAAGCAGACCGGCGTGAAACTGGGCCCTGGTACCCGCGTCGTCATCATGCCGGACGAGAACGGAGTGGCGGCGGCCCTCACGGAGGCCTTGCAGCAGATGGGAGTGGAGGTAATCGCGATTGACCGCACGCTCGACCCAACCAAGGTCGCTGACGTGGCGAAATCATGGCTCTCAACAGGACCAATTCACGGCGTCTACTGGCTCCCCGCTCTTGATGTCGAGGACGCCGTTTCAGCTATGGACATCTCGGCATGGCATGAGGCTGTGCGCCTTCGTCTGACGCTTCTCTACGCCTTCATGCGCAATCTCTACGAACAGATCGCGACCCCAGGGACATTCCTTGTTTCGGCAACGCGCCTTGGCGGGCAACACGGCTACGATCCCGCCGGAGCCACGGCCCCGATGGGCGGCGCTGTCGTTGGTTTCACCAAAACGTACAAGCGCGAACGCCCTGAGGCGCTAGTCAAGGCCGTGGACTTCACGACAGAATGCGACGTCAGCGCCGTGACCCAGCACCTCATGAACGAGACGCTGCACGATAACGCTGCCGTGGAGATCGGCTACAAGGATGAGCTGCGCTGGACTGTCGGCTTGCAGGAGAAGTCTGCAGCTGATGGCCAGCCCGGGCTCGTGCTGGACGAAAGCAGCGTTTTCGTCGTGACCGGAGCTGCGGGAAGCATCGTTTCAGCCATCACCACAGACTTGGCCTCTGCTTCGGGCGGCACGTTCTACCTGCTTGATCTCGTCCCGGAACCGGACCCGAACAATCCCGACATTCAGCGCTTCATCCGTGACAAGGACGGCCTCAAGCGTGACCTGTTCAAACGCATCCAGGAACGCGGTCAACGAGCAACTCCGGCGCTGGTCGAAAAAGAACTTGCGGCCCTCGAGCGTGCGCACGCCGCACTGACGGCGATCAATGCCGTGCGCGACGCCGGCGGCACACCGCACTACTTCAGCGTAAATCTCACGGACACAGCAGCAGTCGCCAGGATCATCGACACGGTCCGCGAACGCAGTGGTCACATCGATGTTCTTCTGCACGCCGCAGGACTCGAACGGAGCCACTTCCTTCCCGACAAGGATCCTCGCGAATTCGATCTTGTTTTCGATGTGAAAGCGGATGGCTGGTTCAACCTGCTGCACGCAATCGGCAACATGCCTCTAGCCGCGATGGTCGCGTTCAGTTCCATAGCCGGACGGTTCGGCAACGCCGGTCAGGCCGACTATAGCTCGGCCAATGACCTGCTTTGCAAGTTCGCCTCGAGCTTCCGCACGACCCGACCGTCCACGCGGGGTATTGTGATCGACTGGACCGCCTGGGGCGGCATCGGAATGGCTACCCGCGGTTCCATTCCCAAGATGATGGAGCTCGCGGGCATAGACATGCTTCCCCCGGACGCCGGAATACCGATCATCCGACGCGAACTCACCACTGGAAGCACTCGAGGAGAGATCGTCATCGGGCAGCGCTTGGGCGTGATGTTGAACGAATGGGACCCACAAGGAGGCATTGACCCCGGCTCTTTCACCCAGACGCAGTTTGGACCGATGACCGGCAGTGTGATTTCAATGGGCATCCATAACGGACTGACGGTCGAGACCACCCTCGACCCCAAACAGCAGCCATTCCTCTATGACCACCAGATCGATGGCACACCCGTGCTGCCGGGCGTGATGGGCATGGAGGCTTTCGCCGAGATTGCTTGCTGCATGATTCCCGGATGGCGCGTTGAGGCATTGGAAGATGTAAACCTGATGGCGCCGTTCAAGTTCTACAGAAACGAGCCGCGGACACTCACACTTGCGGCGACTTTCGAGCCTGACGGCGAGAATATCGTTGCAAACTGCCGCCTCATCGGTGAGCGCAAGCTGCCAAATCATGCAGAAGCGCAGGTAACCACGCACTTTACAGCACGCGTTCGACTGACGAAGAAAGTGCCCAAGGAGAGCTCCCGCTCGTCGCACGTCGAGGTCCCTTCCGTCGCCGTGAGCGATGCGGGTGACATCTACAAGATCTACTTCCACGGCCCGGCCTACCAGGTATTACGCCGTGGTTGGCGGGACGGCCACCGAGTGATAGCGGAAATGGCCGGCACACTACCCAGCAATCATCTTCCGCCGGACAAGCCAACGACGATTTCGCCGCGAACGATTGAACTATGCCTGCAAACCGCAGGCCTGTGGGAGATCGCGGTGGAAGGGCGATTCGGCTTGCCGCACAAAATCGAATGGATCAGGTTCGTTCGAAACATCGAGGAGGCAGCAGGTACGTCGTTGTACTGCATTGCGACACCCGACCCTGAGGCAGGAAGCTTCGATACCGAGGTTGTAGACGCGTCCGGCAACGTTTACCTCGAAATGCAGGGCTATCGCACTGCGACGCTTCCTACGACGGTTGACAATACTGGCCTGAAAGCATTGCAGGTAGCTGCGGCTGATTGAAGGGAAACCAACGGCCCATGACGGAAGTCTACTGGCTCGAACAAACGGAGGCGGACATCCCCTCGCACGAGGGTTGGCTGAGTGCGACGGAAATGGTTCGCCTTCGTGCCTTACGATTCCCGAAGCGCCGCGCAGATTGGCGTGTCGGGCGCTGGACCGCGAAGTTAGCTGCTTCCACCTACCTGGGTTTGCCTTCCGATACAGCAACGCTTGCGTCTATTGAAGTGCACCCTCAACCCTCAGGCGCACCGCAACTGTTCCTCGACAATCGACTGTTACCCGTTTCCCTATCCCTGAGCCATTGCCGCGAAACCGCCCTTTGCATCCTCGGCCCGCCCGACGCCAGGTTGGGTTGCGACCTGGAGTTTATCGAGGCCCGCAGCGATTCGTTCGCCGCCGACTTCTTTACTGCCGACGAACACGCCGTCGTGTGCTCCACCGTAGCGGCTGAACGCCCGAAGATCGTCACCTTGATCTGGAGCGCCAAGGAAAGCGCTCTCAAGGTGCTTCAGGAAGGACTTCGTCTCGATACGCGATCGGTTGAACTCGTATCGCTTCGCACAATGCAATCATGCACGATAGACCGCTGGCACCCCTTACTGGTCAGGCCAGCAGGACAACCGATGTTCCATGGGTGGTGGCAGTTCGCAGGCGATTTCATCAGAACCGTGCTGGCGCTACCCGCGCCGCTTTCCCCGGTTGCGCTGAGATCGGAGCCGGGATCCGCCCGGTTGATCGCCTGATTACTCTCCCCTGAACACCTCAGGCGCAGTCTGAAAGCACCCGAGCGGCAGATTCCTCCCTCTTTGTCCCATATACTTGCGGAAACACTCTCCTTATTCTATGGATGCTCCGCTTCGCGCATTGCGCCTTTTCCTGGTTGTGGCCGTTTGCGCCGCCTCATGTGTTGCACAGGTCCTTGCGCCCATTTCCAGCCCAGCCGCTCACGCCGGACCTGCGCCAGACGCACACGGTTACTTCCAAATGCACACGGCCATTGGCGACGACTATTTCGACGGCAAAGATTCCGTAGCACGCATTCGCCGACACCTCCATATCGCCCGCGAAGCTGGCGTACGATATCTTCGCTGCGCCTTCAGTTGGAACGGGATAGAGCCGCAACAAGGAACTTACAACCTTCAGTTCTGGGACACGCTGGTAGAACAGGCTTGGCGGGCCGGGATCGAGCTGATTCCTTACGTCGCCTACACGCCCAAGTGGGCTGCTGGCGAAGAAGACGGCTTCTGGAAACACCCTCCTCGAGACCCCGCCGCCTACGCCACTGTCATGCGAATGCTTGCAACGCGTTACCGCGGCAAAATCCGCCACTGGGAACTTTGGAACGAGCCTGACAACAAGGAATACTGGGACGGTTCACCCGACGAGTTCGCCGCAACCGTGATTCTGGGCGCCAAAGCCGTGCGCGAAGCCGCGCCGGAAGATGTACTGGTGCTCGGCGGTATGAGCCACGGCCCTGGCAGCTTTTTCGATGTTCTTATCTCGCGTTACCACCTCGAACAATATGTGGATGTTCTCGCGCTGCATGCATATCCCGAATCATGGCATGAGGAACGCGCAGAGACAGTCTTCGGGAACTGGATCAATGACATGGGTGCCAACGCGCGACGCTCTGGTCGTGCGCTCTGGCTGAACGAAATGGGTTACGCCGACTACCGCTTTGAACCCAGCCACGCCTCGCTCTGGGGCACGAACGTTTTCTACAATTACGAGCACACGCCTCGATACACAGCCGATTTTTTATTCAAGTCTTTCGTGATGACGCTAGGGTCGGGACACGTGAGCCTCGCCGGATGGTACCGCATCGACGACTTTCGCGAAGATGACGTCCGTATGCCGTCTGACAAAGTTCATCATCACCTTGGCCTCACTTTCGTAAACGGCAAGAAGAAGCCGGCTTTTTACGCTCTTCGGTTCTTCAATTCGCTTTTTTCACAACCCGTCCGGCTCGTCGAAGCCTCAACGCCAGTCGGCTCCCTCGCCACAGTGCGCACAATCGAACGCAAGGACGGAAAGATCGTCATTGCTGGCTGGCTTCGCAGCTCAACGTACTCCGAGGTCGCAGTTCACTCCGGCATGGAACGCGACCGCCGCGGTGAGCGCCTTCGCTTGGCCCTACCCTGCAAGGCCGAGACGATCAACACCTTCGATGCCACCGGGAAAAAGATCAGCACACAGCGCACACCGATGTTGGAACCCGTGGATCTCACCGGTGATCAAGTCTTCATTGCTGAAGTGACGTGCGCGCGCCGCGTCCAAACTAGGCCTGCGCAGCGCACTGGTCCCTGAACATCGCCGATGTTCGCAAATCGCGTGGAGCAGAATAGAATGGCGTTTCAGTAGCACTGGAGCCTAGATGAAACAGCGACGGCATACCTTACTGTCCATAGCCGCTATATTCTTCTCCGGCCTTTTCACGTTGCCTGCCGTGGCACAACAAAAGAACGTATCAGGAGCAAACGCCCCTTTGAAGCCGGCGATCCGAAGTCACATTTCCGTTTACGATCTCGACCAGCGCGCTGTGCGCATACTGTACACGGCCGATGGACTCTTCGAGTCTGTCAACTGGTCGCCTGATGGCAAGTATCTTTTGGCTAACTCAGGCGGACGAATATATCGCTTTTCGCTGTCTGCGAATCCCCCCGTGCCGGAACTCATTCAGCTTGACGCCACATACAACTGCAACAACGACCACGGAATCTCGCCCGACGGCAAACTGCTCGCCTTTTCCGCGAGCACGCCCTCTTCTCCCGCCTCGCAGGTCTTCGTAGCCAACGTGGACGGCACAGCACCTCGCCTGCTGACCCCAAAGGCGCCGAGCTACTGGCATGGCTGGTCGCCCGACGGACAATGGCTGGCGTACGTCGCGCAGCGCGACGGACACTTCAACATCTTCCGCGTGCCGCTTAAGGGTGGAGAAGAGCAGCGGCTCACATCTGCCCCCAGCTACGACGACGGCCCGGACTACAGCCCAGACGGCAAGTGGATCTACATCAACTCAGACCGCTCCGGCGGTTGGGATATCTGGCGCTTCCCTGCCGACGGTGCTGGAGAAAATGATGCGAAAGCCGAGTGGATCACCACCGACGAGTGGGAAGACTGGTTCCCTCATCCTTCGCCTGACGGCAAGTGGATGGTCTTTTTGTCGTTCCCGCACGGGACGAAAGGACACGACGGTCGCATGAATGTCGCGCTTCGAATCATGCCGCTGCCGGGCGAAACGTTCAACGCCGCGAAACCGGAGGTTCTTGCCAACATCTTCGGCGGCCAGGGAACGATTAACGTGAACTCCTGGTCACCCGATTCAAAGAAGTTCGCCTTCGTCAGCTACGAGATCGGGGCCGATAAGCCGACGAAATGAAATTCGAGTACTCATCGACAGCAAATGGCGGCTGAACTCATTGCGTTCGCAATGCGCTCAGCCGCCTGTTTTCTTGCACTAAATGAGTTTTCTTAGATTCCGATAGCTAATTGCGAGGGATTCCAATGGCGGAATGCTGGTTGAATCCTGCTCCACGAAGTAATGCTCAACCCCGATATGTTCCGCGGCGGCCAATACAGCCTTGTAATCGATAGAACCCGTTCCAACTTCCGTGAAGTGCTCCGCCGAGGGCGCCAGTTCTTGCGACGCGGGGAATCCGGGCTTGCGGTCTTTTACGTGGATCAGGCGGACCCGCTTACCAAGATCGTTCAAAACTTTCACCGGGTCTCGACCGGCCTGCGTAATCCAGTAGCAATCGATCTCGAAGCACACCAGCTTGGGGTCAGTGCGGGCAACCAGTGTCTCGAACCCAGTGGTGTCGCCGAATCGCTTGAATTCGTAGTTGTGGTTGTGAAATCCAAATTGCATACCCAGCCGCTGTACCTTCTCGCCCCAGACGTTGAACTGATCGGCGGCCCGCTTGAAGTCGTCCAGCGAATTCCACATCGACTTGGGCAGCATGGGGCAAACCGCATACTTAAACCCCATCTCTCGCGCGTATTCGAGCTTCGTGTCCAGTCCGTCGTAGTCCAAGTGCCCGCTCGGCGCACTCAGGCCGTTGTCCGCCAGCATGCGTTTCAATTCGGCCGCTGGATGCGTATACAGGTTCCAGTAGAGTTCGATCTCCTGGTATCCGATCTTATGCAGGGCTGCGAGCGTGGCCGGCAGGTCCTTTTCGGCTTGATCCCGGACGGTGTACGCCTGCAACCCGATCGCATGCGGTTTTCCCGCCGCGTTCAGCTTTTTCGCCGCGAGAAGGGCCGCGACCGCAACAGAAGATGTAACGAATTCACGCCGGTTCATGATGTCATTACCTTTCTTAACAAGGCTGCGCCGGGTACTTCGACCTGTCCTTCCGGCGTAAGCGTTCCTGAGACGGCACGATAACAGACGTGTGTACAACGTGAAACATCAATCTGAGCGCCCACACTCTCCCATTCGCGCTGTGCCGCCGTGTCGCTTTCCGCTCATTGTTGTTCAGAGCTGCGGGAAGAACTATCATTCAGGCGACACTCATCTGCAAGTTGAGGGAGGAGCATGAACCGCAACCGCCCCGGTTGTCGACTGGCCGCAGCCGTCACCTTCATTCTTATGTCCACCTTATGTTTCGCTGATACGAAGTCCGGCAAGCAGTCCATTCCGCTCACCTCAGGGTGGGAGTTCCGCCAGCACGTTGAATCACCGGCGGCGTCTTCGGCTATCTGGAGACCAGCCGAAGTGCCGGGTGTGATCCACACCGACCTGCTCAGGAATAAGCTCATCCCCGACCCGTTCTACCGCGAGAATGAAGCCAAGCTGCAGTGGATCGAGAACGCAGGCTGGGAGTACCGCAGCACCTTCCAGGTCGCTCCGGACGTGATGACCCACGGCAACGTCGACATGGTTTTCGACGGCCTCGATGGCTACGCAGAGGTTTACCTCAACGACAAGCTCATCCTGACGTCAGACAATGCCTTTCGTCAGTGGCGCGTGGATGTAAAGCCGGTCCTGAAG
>JAEZPW010000192.1 GCA_023441255.1 Acidobacteriota bacterium | reverse complement strand
CAATACGCGTGGCCGCCGGGCGCGTGATCACGCGCAGGCTCATCGCGATATCCGGACCGGGCACGTTGGCGAAGGCCTTGAACTTCGGGTGGGTCGCAATTGCGGCGCGCACCTGCTCCGGCGGATTCGTCCACTCGATTCCGGCATAGAGGCCCTCGGTGTTCTGCCGGAACACCGTCGTGTTGATCGGCGGCTCAACGATCTTGCCGTCCGGATTGCGCCGCACGTAGTTGAGCGGATTGCCTGCGAGCGCGATGCAGGGCCTCATGCAGATGTCGAGGTTGAACTTCTGCCGCATGGTTACGATCGGGCTGTAATAGACCAGTCCCTTGCCCTGCAGCTCCGGCACCAGGTCGGCCTCGGTCTGCTTCTTCGGTTTCGACGTGATGGCGCCGAACAGGCCCAGCTTGTGCTTCTTCAGCAACTCGATTGTCCGGTCGGGCAGGGCGTTCCCTTCCTTGCGCCACATCTCCCAGCCGATGTCGCCGTGCACATAGTCGGCATCGAAGCCGACCGCATCCAGCACCCGAAGCGCTTCGGGCAGTACCTGATTGCCAATCCCGTCACCGGGCATGGTCACTACAGTGTAACGCGCCATTGAATTCTCCCGTTCTCAGTTGTCGGTCCTCAGTTCTCAGTACGGAGTACCGAGTTGCGAGTACCGAGTTGAAAGTACCTAGTACCCAGTACCTGGTTGCCATCCCGAGCGGAGCCGCGCTTCGCGGAGGAGTCGAGGAACCTGCTTCTGTTGGCAGCTAGAAAAAGAACGCCCTCGAAAGCCGCGTCTTGCACTGGCACCACTGGCCATCTCGCTTCTGAAATACCTTCAGGTAAAAGTCCCGATCGTCGCGCTGCTCAATCGGCACATTAAACGACCTCAAATCCTCATCGCTCAGCGGCACGCAAACCGGCTGCATGATGTAAGCAACGAATCCGCCAAGGGCGGCGACGAACAGCGTAACGATCAGCAGTCCCGTTCTGCGCCTTCCATCACGCCGCTTCACCGAATATCCCAGCCGTTCTTCCAACACAGCACGAGATCGCCGCTGGCTCTCTTTTCAGTCGGCTTAAACCGCCATTGGCGGACTGACTCAGCACTCATCGCCAGCAGCGGGTGACCTCGCAGAATCTCAGCACATTCCACAGTTCCATCCGGCTGCAAAAACAACTTAAACACCACACAACCCTCAATCCTTGCGCCGGGCGGGACTTTAGGCTCTGTACGCGAAACGATTCGCTCGCGCATCTGCTCGTTGTTGAAGTGCAGCTCGGGTTTGGGCAAACTCGAACAGTGGGACCCGGCGTTCGCCGCACAAGAAGCTAGCAGCGCGAACACGCTAATCACCACAACCCGAACTGTAACCCGAACGCTCATTCAAATCGCCAGATGGCCAGATGGCCCGATCACCCGATTGTTGCGGCCAGCCCCAACTTCCTCGCAACCAGGTTCTCCACTCCGCCGGCAATCACCAGCGACTGCGGCACCGTTCCCATCGGGGGGAACTGGAAGTTCTCGCCGCGGTACATGATCGTGCCGCTGGTGAAGTCCACCGTGATCTCGTCGCCGGGGATGATCGTCTTTTCGCCGGCTTTCAACTCAGCGGCAAACATCTCGCGCACGCGGTTCACGAACGCCGGCACCTCGATGCAAAGGAATCCGTTGTTGAACGCGTTACGCAGGTACGTCTGCGAGAAGCTGCCGGCTATCACCAGCGGGATGCCCTTGGCCTTCAGCGACGTCGCTGCCTGCTCGCGGCTGGAGCCCGTGCCGAAGTTGTAGCCGCCCACGATCACGTCACCGGCGCGCGTGCGCTCGGCGAACTTCGGATCGTAGTTCTCCATGATGACCTTGGCCATCATCTCGGGCGTCATGTCGTCGCGGTAGGTGTAGTCCTTCCCGTAGATGGCGTCGGTGTTGACGTTGTCCGGCGGCATGAAGATGAGGCGCCCCTGCACACGCTCCGGGAAGCCCGGCAGGATGCTGACGGTCTCGGCTTCGAGAGTCATCTTCGACGTGAGGTCCTCGAAGTGCCTGGTCGGATCACCATTAGTTGTGTGGGGATGGGGCTGTGACCCGTCCTGCGCCTCTCGCCGGGTCGGAGACCCGGCGCTACACAGCCGTGAATCCGGCGCGCTGATATACCCGGCCACGGCCGAGGCCGCGACCACTTCCGGCGAAGCGAGGTAACACTTCGCATCGCGTGATCCCATGCGGCCTTTAAAGTTGCGGTTCGTCGCCGAAATGCCGACCTCGCCCGGCTCCAGTAGTCCTGTTCCCAGACCGATACACGGTCCGCAACCCGGCGGCAACACGGTTGCACCTGCATCCACGATGGTCTGCCACGCGCCGCTCTTCTCTGCCGCAGCCTGCACGCTCTTGCTGGCCGGAGCAAGATAGAACTTCACCGTCGAGGCGATCTTCTTGCCCTTCAGGACGCGAGCTGCGGCTTCGAGGTCTTCGAGACGCGAGTTCACGCACGAAACCAGGTACGCCTTCTGGATGGCGACCTTCTTCTCCTGCGCCGCGGCTACCGACTGCATCACCTGAACCGTGTCGGGGCCGGACAGGTGCGGTGTGACCTCGTTCAGATTGAGCACGATCCTCGCCGCGTACTGCGCGTCGGCATCCGGCATCGGCGGATTGGCTCTCCAATCGGCCAGCATCTCGTCGGTGATCCGGTCCGTCACGCCCTCGGCCTTCAACTCGGCATGGCGCTGCTTCAACCACGCGAGGGTGACCTCGTCGCAGGGGAACCAGCCAGTGAGCGAGCCCCACTCGGTGGTCATGTTCGAGATGGACATGCGAGCGTCCATGCTGAGCGAGGCGACGCCGGGGCCCGTGAATTCGACGGCCGCGTTCAGGACTTCTTCACTGTTGTACAGGCCGCACAGAGAAATGATGACGTCTTTGCCGGTCGAACCTTCGGGGAGGCGGCCTTCAAGTACTACTTGAACAGTTCGTGGTATTTGCCACCAGAACTCGCCAGTAGCCCACACAGCAGCGGCGTCAGTGCGCACCACCGGCGTGCCGATCGCGCCAATGGCGCCGTACATGTTCGAGTGCGAGTCGGAGGCGACCACGAACGAACCGGGGACCACGTACGCCTTCTCGCACATCACCTGGTGCCCGATGCCGGTGCCCGCCGGATAGAAGTCGATGCCGTGTTCCTTCGCGAAGGCCTCGATCTTCCGGTACTTCGTGAGGTTCTCTTCGGACGTGTTCTGGATGTCGTGGTCGAGCGCGAACACGGGCTGCTTCGGGTCCTTCACCCGCTTCGCCCCGATCGCCTTGAACTTGCTCAAGACCGCCGATGTGTTGTCGTGCGTCATGATGTGCCACGGCCGTATGGAAACGAAATCGCCCGTACGCAAAGGCCGGTTCGGCCCTTCGGCGAGGTGCGCTTGTGCGATCTTCTCAACAATTGTCTGACCCATATGAGTCCTCAATTCTTTGGCTCAAAACTCGGAGAACCAGATACTTTCGCCTGAACCGTCAACCGGCGAATCAGTCGAATGCCGGCAACAACAATGAAGAAAGCCACGGAATTAAGTGCCCAAGTGACGAGTGCTGCCGCGGTCAAGAACCATGGCTCAGGCAAAGAAACAAGCAAATCTATAAAAGGCGAGGCAAGCACGGAAACAAAGATCAGCAACCCACGGTAATTGTGAGATAGCCCAATCTGGGGATTCACTAAATAGGGCAGTAGAACGCATATCACGATCGCAGCAGAACAAAGCACCGAAAACAGCATGTCTCGCCGCCACCGATTCACTTCGGCCACGCTGCCCTCCTTTCTCTCAATCCGTCGCAATCCGTGCAAATCCGCGTTCCCGCCTTTACCGATCCGCCTTGCACAGCGCCATCAAGTCGCTCGCTTTCCCGATCTTCTCCAGGTTCCACACGGCATCAATGAGCTTCTGCTGTGCGGCCTTCGACATCACGGGGTCGGCCAATGCGGCGAACTTCTCTTCAATGCCCGTGTCGGAGATAGGGTTCCGTGGATCGCCGGTCGGATAATCCAGCTGTTTTGTGTACTCCTTGCCGTCCGTCGTCTTGATGGTGACGATCACACGCTGCAGCGCCGGGAAGACCTTCTCGATCTCGGGATCGGCGACCACGTGCACCTTGTGTAGTTGCTCGCGGATGCGCGCTTCCATGATCTTTTCCATCTTGAACTGCACGGGCGTCACCTGACGATCAACGATGGCCGCCGCGATCACGTACGGCAACGAGTGGTCGGCCGTCTCCTTCGAGCGCGGGTCGTACTTCGGCGGATCGCTCAGGATGTCGG